>JAEUIL010000166.1 GCA_016794255.1 Planctomycetaceae bacterium
GTGCACTTTTCTCCTCCGTGGTGCCTTTTTTCCTCCCCCCGCTACCACCGCTATCACACATCATTCAAATCATTGAGCAGCCGTTGCACCTCAGCCGACGTGTTGTAGTGCAGCATGCCGACGCGCACGACCCCGTCGGGCTCGAGGCCCATGAACTCGGTCCAGGGCAGCGCGTAAAAATTCCCGTTCCAGACGTACACGCCGCGCGAGTCGAGATACTCGGCCAAGTCACGCGGGCCGACTCGATTGTGACGGATCGCAAACGTCGGCACCCGTTCTTCAAGCCTATTCAAATCGCCGATGCCGAACAGCTCGATCTGCGGTAGCGACTGCAAGCCGGTCAGAAACTCGGCGGCCAACGTTTGCTCGTGAGTCTTGATCGCGTCGAACGCGATGTCGAGAGCCGCGCGGCGCTCGTACACCTCGGGCTGCACCTGACGACCGAGCTCGGCGAGATACTCGACCGCGGCCAACACACCCGCGATCCCCTCGTGACTTTGCGTGCCTGTCATCCACCGCCCGGGCAAGTCGCTGGGCGAAGGACGCAACTTGTACACAGGCAACGATTCCATCAGAGCGCGGCGGCCCCACAACACACCCACGTGCGGACCAAAGAACTTGTACGCCGAGCAAGCCAGGAAGTCGCAATCCCAACGGCGCACGTCGATCCGCCGGTGCGGCGCGTAGTGGACCGCGTCGACAAACACGAGCGCCCCGACGCCATGGGCCAGCTTTGTGATCTGTGCCACGGCGTTGATCGTTCCCGTCGCGTTGCTCGCCGCACCGACGGCGACTAGCTTCGTCTTGGGCGACAACAGCGACTGAAACTGCGCCAGGTCGAGCGTGCAATCGGCGCGATTCACGGCAATCCGTTTGACCACGGCACCCGCGTCCTGTGCGGCGAGCACCCAGGGGCTGACATTCGCGTCGTGATCGAGATGCGTGACAATCACCTCGTCCCCCGGCTGCCAAGTACGGGCCAAGGCCCGACTCAACGAGAGCGTCAAGGTTGTCATGTTGGCGCCGAACGCAATCTCGCCCGGATCGGTAGCTCCGACCAACTCGGCGACCGCCAGATGCGCTTCGTCGAGCAGCGAGTCGCTGGCTCGGCTCGTGGCAAAGACACCGCCATGATTGGCGTTCATCGTGATGAAATAGGTCGTGATCGCATCGATGACGCGCAGCGGAACTTGGCTCCCCGCCGGACCGTCGAAGAAGACCGGATGCAAATCGTCGATCACTTGTTCCAACGCCGGAAACTGACGTCGGCATTGTTCTACATTCAACCGGGCTGGCATCTCGCTCATCGCTCGCAGAACTCCTCGTCGCGTAGATCAGTCACAAACATATAGCCCGGGCTGTGCGTAATTGCCAGCGGGAGCCGCGCGTTGCGTAGCGCCAACTGCGGCGTCACGCCACAAGCCCAAAAGACCGGTACTTCGTCGGGCTTGATCGTCACGGGCTCGCCGAACTCGGGTCGCTGAATGTCCGCGATGCCCAGCGCCGCGGGATCGCCGACATGCACCGGAGCGCCGTGCATCCGCGGATATTGGCCCGTAATGCGGCGCACTTCCTCGACCTGATCGGGCCGATACGGTCGCATGCTCACGACCAGATTGCCCCGGAATCGACCGGCACTCTGGCACGGCACGCTGGTTTGATACATCGGCACATTACGCCCCTCGGCGATATGCCGCACGCGCAACTCCGCCGCTTCGAGCGCATTCTCGAAGGTGAACGAGCAGCCGAGCAAACAGCCGACGAAGTCATCCTGCCACAGATCGCGGATATCGGTCGGCTCATCGCTCTGCGGCACACCGTGGCGAAAGACACGATAGCGCGGCACGTCGGTTCGCAAATCAGCCCCGGGGGCCACGTCACGCGGCTCGGGATTGCCCGGCTCGGTACGCGCCACGAGCGGACATGGCTGCGAATTGAGTCGACAGAACTCGACGAACTCGTCGGCCGCGTCGGCGGGCACGATCACGAGATTCGTGTGGACGTAGCCCAGGCAGTGACCGGCGGTGGGAGCGTTGAACGCGCCCGACCGCGCAGCCCGGCGGAGTTCGCTCGGCAAGGTGAATGGTGATCGGACGCTGCTGCTCATGATGCTCGACCTGCAAGAACCGATTACGATCCGCAAGGGTTATTTGAGCAGCAATCGCGCGCGATTCAAAGCCTGCCTAGCGTTGGGCACGCGTCTCGCGTGCCTGCTGTCGCGAAAGTGTGCGTGGCCCGGCTTGTCGATCGACAAAACGCAGCGGTGTCGTAACAGCTACCGAGCCGTTTCGAGACCGTGGCTCAAGGCACGCGAGACGCGTGCCCAACGATCAGATAACACCCCGTTAGTTGAGCCCCATAAGATACGCGATCACGTCGGCCATGGTCTGCTGATCGATCTGTTTCTCCATCCCCTCGGGCATGATCGACAGACCCGTGCTACGGAGTTCCTCAATGTTCAACCGCAGGACGGTGTCTTGCTGGTTCTCGGCCCGTTTGAGAGTCACGCTGGTCGCGGTCTCGCTGGCGATCATGCCGGTGAGCGAACGGCCATCGTCGGTGACCAGCACATAGTTGACGAACTGCGGATTCACTTCGCGACTCGGATCGAGCACGTTGAGCAGAATCGCTTCTGCGCCGCGATTCTTGATCGCCGTCAAACTTGGGCCGATTTCGTGACCGACGTTCTCGACTCGATGACACGCGGCGCAGATTTTGCCGAACACGAGTTTACCCTTGGCGGGGTCGCCGGTCAGCTTGAGGGCCGGTCGATACGTGTCGACCACTTCCTGGCGCCGAGCGAGTTTCAACGAACCGAACAGCTTCGCGGCCCGTTCTTTAATCGTCGGGTCGCGGTGTGAGGTGAGCAACGTGATCCGGGCTGGCTCGATCTCGGCCGCTTGAACCGTGCCTTGTTCGATGGCGTCGAGCAGCGCCGCGATGCGATCGGGCCGAGCGACGAGCGTCTCGGCCGCGACGGTCTTGAGCCGCGGACTGAGCGTGGCCCAAGCGGTGGTCACGATCGGACCGACGCCCGGGTCGGAGTATTTGCCCAAGGTCGCGAGCGCGGCCTGTTGCACCTCCTGGGCCTGACGATTGTCGAGCAGCTTGGTAAAGAGCGGTTTCACATCGGCAAACTTTGCCAATGCCAGCGTTTGAATCGCTTCGACGCGATCCTTGGCCGGTCGTTGATCGTCGCCGGCCGTGGCGAGCGCGGTGCTCAACAACTTGCGGAAGATATCGTTCGCGCCGCTGGCCGAGTCGCTACCGAAGACCTCGTCGAGCGGCCGACCTTTGCGAGCCAACCCCTCGCTGAGTCCGCGCACCAAGACGAGCGCGATCGTGTTGTCGCTTGCCGCCAGTTTGTCGACCGCGGCAATGATGCGACGTGGGCCGGTCTTGTCGGCTTCGAGCGCAGCCTGCATCGCCAGCGCGGCCAGGAGCGTGCGTCCGTCGGTGCTTTGCCGTAAGGTTTCGTCAGCGAGCAACTCGACCGCCACGTCGGCGGCACCGAGCGGCAACGAACTCAAGAGCGCCGTCCGCTGCCAACGATCGGCGTAATCGCGTTTCATAAGCGCGATGATCCCCGGGCGAGCCGTTGCGGGTGGTAACTGGCCGAGCGTGAAGGCGAGTTGATACCGCACCTGGGCATCGTTGTCGGCAGTCATCGCGAGCAACTTCGCCGTGATGTCGGTCGTCGGCTCGCCGAGCCGCTCGGACAAGCGCACGGCATGTTCGCGGACGCGCGGCGAGTCGTCGGACAAAGCCCGGGCGATGCTCGCGGCATCGAGTTGTTTCAGGCCATCGAGTGCGTACAACGCATGCATGCGTCCCAAGGGGCTCGCGCTGTTCGCGGCCAACTTGCGGAGCGGTTCGATCGCAGCACGATCTTGGCGCGTAAAGAGCAACCGGCTGGCCGTGTCGCGCTGCCAAGCGTTGGGATGCTCCAAGAGCGTGACCAACTCGGCGGTGCTGGCCTGGCTCAGCTTGGGCGTTTTTCGACGCGTGACGCCGTCGGGAACCACGCGATAGATGCGACCGCGATCACGGCCGTGATCGAGATCGAGATGCTTCTTGATCATCGGCGGGATGCTCGCGGGGTGCTCGATGACCTCGCGGCACACGTCGAGAATATACAGACAGCCGTCGGGCCCGTTGGCAAACTGCGCAGGACGAAACCAGATGTCGGACGAGGCGACGAACTCGCTCTGCTCATCCATCCGCGTGGCCGTGAACTGCACGCCATTGAGCGTGAGCCGTTTGCGATGGGCGAGATTGCTGCCGACATCGCCGATGAGCGCAATGCCGTGTAGCTCGCTCGGGAATTGATCGCCGCGATAGATCGTCACGCCGGTCGCTCCGGTGAAATAACCCGCCGCGCGGCCGCCACCTTCGACCGCTCCCTTGACCGCGCCCGACACCCGAAGACGCGTGCGCACAATACGCCACGGCTCGACGGGACTGCTGCGAAACACCTCGGCCTGGGGGCCATCCGCGGCGATCGAGACGGTCACGCTCGATGTGGTCAAGAACGGATTGCGACCCAGGTAACGATCCTCGGCCATCACCTGCTGAATGTGATTGCTGTTGGAGCAAACAAACTTGCGACCCCAATTGTCGAACGACATGCCATGCTGGCCGCCGCCGGTTTCGAGCCGCAGATCATGCAGCCGCGGATCGAACGAGAAGTCCCGACCGCGCACGTTGACGAGCTTGCCCTGCGGTTGATCGCCGCGACGAATCTCGCCGCCGGTCGTGCTCGACGAACCATGGATGCGGTTGTCGAGTGTCCAGTGAAACGAGTTGAGTAGCCCTTGCACGTTGCTCGTCGAGAAGCCGGTAAAGACTTTTTCTTTAATATCCGCGCGACCGTCGCCGTTGGTGTCTTTGCAGTAGAAGATGTCCGGTGCGTCGGCGATGTACACACCGCCGTCCCAGCACACGACCGCCGTGGGCCACAGCAGCTTGTCGGTGAACACAGTCGACCGATCATAGAAGCCGTCGTCGTTGGTGTCTTCGACGAGCGTGACGCGGCTCAGCCCTTCGTCGCGATGTTCGCTGTAGCCGCGCATCTCGCAAACATACATACGGCCATCTTCGTCCCAATCGACCGCCACGGGACTGTTCACGAGCGGCTCGGCGGCTGCTTGTTCCACGCGAAACCCGGGTTTGACGATGATCTTCTTAGCCGCTTCGGCTGGCGTCAGCGGCGGGATCCGCGGCAACTCGGCCGAGAAGTCGGCATCGTCGATCGACTTAGCGGGCTCGGCAGCACGCAGAATTTCAAGTGAAGCGTGCAATCCCAAGAGCAGGAACGCGATCAGCGGCAAACGTGACATGGCCGAGTCCAGGGCAGCGGGGCGGGAAGCAATCACGGGCAGGGAAGTTGATCGTAGTCCGCTGATCCAGGCGGTGCAACGGTTTAAGCAAGTCCGGAATCTACGGAGGTCCGCGGCCGGCGCGAAGAATTCCAATCTCCGTCTAGCGTGAATCCACGTCGAACTTTGCTTCTCGCCGTCTACATTAGAGCGTTGCGATTGCAGGTGCTCACCATCTGCCCATCTGATTACGTCTATTTTAGAGGCGGTCCTGCCATGTCCACGCAAAGTATCTTCGCCCGTATCCCATTTCTGGCTTTCAGTACCTGGTTGACGATCACCGGGTCGCTCGCAGGCGAAACATGGCTCGTTGAGAACGGCGAGCCCCGTGCGGAAATCGTTATCGCCGAGCAGCCTGCGCGGATGACGAAACTGGCCGCTAAAGAGTTGCAGAACTATGTCGAGCGGATCAGCGGCGCGAAACTGCCAATCGTCGCGCGACCGACGACCTCTGCCATTCCGATCTATGTCGGTCAAAGCTCGTTCACCGAGCAACTGAAGCTGACCACCGCGGGCCTTGAGAACGGCGCGTTTCGCATGGCGTCGGGTGAACGTTGGCTGGCGCTCGTGGGACCCGACGAAGATTATGTCCCGATCGAACCTTGGGGTCGCCTGCGCAGCTCGGGCGAGGCGATGCGGGTGAACCTTGCCTGGGATAAGTTCACCGGCGACACGTTCTGGGACAACTGCAATGGCCTGTACGCGCGGTATCACAAGGATCTCGACGTTTGGGACTTCGACGACACCGGCACGCTTAATGCTGTGTACGAGTTTTTGCGTAGCTTGGGAGTGCGCTGGTATGCCCCGGGTGAAATGGGCGAAGTGGTCCCGCGACATAAACAGATCGCGCTGCCGCAAGTGAACAAGACCGTGCAGCCCGATTTTGCGCTGCGGCGGCTCAGCTACTACACCGATCACATCGGCTTGGGCGAGCTCGGCATCTGGGGCTTGCGACTCGGTCTGCATCAAGGACACAAGCTCATCGGCGTCACGCAGCCCGGCCACGGCATCAAGTTCGTGCTCTGGCGTGAAGAAATGAAACGGGCCCATCCCGAGATGTACCTGCTCACCAAAGGCGAGCGGGAGACGAAGCACAAAGGGACCGGCGCGCCGTGCTTGTCATCGCCGCTGTTGTTCGAGAAGCAACTCAAATACTCGCGGGCGATGTTCGATCATTATCGGCAACCGATGATTAGCATCGACATGGTCGATGGCTACGGCGGGATGACGTGCGAAGATCCAATGTGTCGACAACAGCTGACGCCCGATCGTGGCTGGCCGGGCAGTATGTCCGACTATGTCTGGGGTTATCTCAATCGTGTGGCGCTGGAGCTGCATCGTTCGCATCCCGATCGGCTGGTCAGCGGACTCGCCTACAGCGCGTACAAGTTGCCGCCGGAGAAGATCGAGCAGATGAGTCCGAACCTGGCTATCATCGAATGCCGTGGTCGCAGCAAGTTCTATGACAAGTCCGTTCGCGATCAGTCCCGTGCGGTACGCGAGGCGTGGCTCAAAAAGCTGCCGTCGAAAAAGTATTTTACTTGGGATTACTATCTAAGCGCGGTGCCCGAGGACGTAGGGCGACCGGTGTTTACTCCGCGTTTGATCGCCGACGATCTACGTGAGCTGCGCGGTATTTCCGGCGGCGACACGATCGAGGTGTACCAACATAATCCGACCCAAGAGACCAAGTTCGACTACGATCCGTTGGCCGTCGAGCACTTAAATATCTACGTCACTTCGCGGCTGTGGTGGGACTGCCGCCAAGATCTCGATCAACTGCTCGACGAGTATTACGCCCTGTACTATGGACCGGCCAGCGCGGCGATGAAGGCGTTCGTCGAGTACTCTGAGCAAAACTGGATGCACATGAACACGGATGGCACGAAGATCGCCGAGGCGTTGCGATTGCTTGCCGCCGCGCAGGCGACCGTCGAGCCGCAGTCGGTCTATGGTCAACGCATCGCCAAGCTCGCCACGCTGATGAAGCCGCTGCACGCCTTGGAGCAACAGCTGAGCCGGCCGCGCACGACGGACTTGGCCTATCGCGTGCTCGAGACGTGGCAGGCCGGTGGTCAACCGATGAAGGACAAGCCGCTCGATGGCAAGTTGTCGAAAGAGTTTTGGCCGGAGGTGCGGATCTCGTCGATCACACGGCTCATCCCTGGCACGCGGACCAACGTCAACGGACAGTTTCAGGTGCTCCGCGAAGGTGACATGCTGTATTTTGGTATTCACTGCGACGAGCCCGACATGCGGGGAACGAAACTCGGCGCGACAAAGCCGGACGACCCGCGATTGCTCGACGGCGACTTTGTCAGCCTGTTGATCGAAACTCCCGGTCGATCGTATTACGAACTCGCCATCGATCCCGCGGGAACGGTATTCGAAATCGATCGCGGCGACGGCGGCAGCATTCAATGGTCGTCCGGAGCGCAAGTCGCCGTGCATCGGGGCGAGTCGTTCTGGAGCATCGAAATCCGCTTGCCGATCGCCGGGGAAGGGGCGCGGCTGCTCGATCCGTTGACCGGCATCGACGGCAATCAGCCGAAAGAGTTGTTCCCCTGGTATTTCAATGTCTGCCGGCAGCGCGTACGCGGCAAAGAAATCGAGCGCACCGCGTTCTCACCCACGGGCCAAGTCGACGAGTTCCGCAAGACTGAGAAGTTCGCGAAGCTGTGGGGGAAATAACGACTCATCCGGCGGACGAATCATTTTCCCACGGCAATCAAATGTCCCGCCGTGCGAAAGTAGATGCGGCCGTGCGCGATTGCGGGTGTGGCTTGGACCACTTCGCCCAATTGGCTGCGGCCGAGCTCCTCGAACTTGTCGGCGGCGCGAAGCACGATCACCTCGCCGTTGTCGGCCGTGCAGAAAATCCGGTCGCCCGTCGCGACCAGCGATGCGGAAAAATTCCCGCCGAGTCGCTCCTGCCAGATTTGCTCGCCGTCGGCGACATTCAAGCATGTGGCAATCCCGGCCTCGTTGCACACATACACGCGCGAGCCGATCACGACCGGCGTTGGAATATGCGCCACGGCCTTCTCAAAACGCCACAACTCGCTCGGCGGTTGATTCGTCTTCACGTCACCGGGCCGAATTGCGACGAAATGCTTCTTGGCACCCACGAAACCACACGTGGCCAACACCCGATCACCGGCCACGAGCGGTGAGACGATCGACCGCTCCTTCTTCTTCGGATCGAACACGTCGAGTTCCCACAGCGTTGCGCCTGACCGAGGATCGAGCGCCGACACGCCATGTTTCCAATCACTGACGATGAGCTCGGCCGGTTTGCCGGTCGGTTGAAACAGGCAAGGCGTGGCGTAGTTGGTTTGTTGCGAACGGCGCGTGACTTGCCAACGCACCTTGCCCGTGGCGGTGTCGAGCGCGTGGACTTTGCCCCCTTCGTCTTGATCGCAAATCAAGATCACGAGATCGTCGACGATCACGGGCGACACGCCGAAACCATGTCCGCCGTCGAACGGTCCCAACTCGGCCTGCCAGATCGGCGTGCCGTCGTGTTTCAACGCCATGAGCACCGTCTGCTCGGGCAAGGCCCAGGCGAAATACGCATGCTGTGCGTCGACTACCGGAGTCGACGTGGCCATGCTGTTGCGTTTGTGCGTGTGATATTTCTCGCCCGGAAAGTCGCGGGTCCACAGGAGCTTGCCTGACTTGGCATCGACGCAGATCGCCAACCGCTTGCCGCTGTCGGGCTCGGCCGAGGTCAAAAACACGCGGTCGCCCCATAGCACCGAGCTCGAGTGTCCTTCGCCGGGAATGGCGGTCTTCCACTTCACGTTGGCATCGGTCCAAGCGCTGGGTACGTCGGGAGCGTCGCCAATGCCCGAGCCATTCGGGCCGCGAAATCGGGTCCATTCTTGAGCGTCGAGTGCGGCGCAGGAAACGAGCCAGACCAAGGCGATTAGCAGCGAGCGTGAACTCATGATGGGCTCAATGGTGAAAAAGAAGCACGACATCGGGATGGATGAGGGAACCTTAACATCC
>JAEUIL010000672.1 GCA_016794255.1 Planctomycetaceae bacterium
CGTACGCCCGGCTGATCAAGACTCACCCCAAATCGAGCCATGATCAGGAAGCTTCGCAGAGTTTGCAGGCATCTCGTGAAAACCTGACGCGTAAATGACGAAGAAGACTCTGTAGGGGAAGGAGTCCCGATCGATGAAAACCGTCATGCGCTCACTCAAACGGCCGAAGCTCTCGTTGCGCCATCTGCTGCACATTGCTGGGCTGTTGTCGATGCTCGTGATCGTCGCCCCGCTAGCATTGCAGGCACAGGAGAGCGCGTCTCCACCGGCCGCCGCCAGTGCCGCCGAGCCACCCGCCGCGCCGTCGCGCAGCTTGCTGCAGACCATCCGCGCCGGCGGCATCGTGATGATTCCGATCTTGGTCTCGTCTATGCTCGTGACCGTGTTCGTCTTCGAGCGAGCACTCGCTTTGCGACGCGATCGAGTCATCCCGGGACCGTTCATCAAACGGCTGATGCATCAACTGCGCGAGGGGAACCTCGATCGCGACGATGCCCGTGAGTTGTGCGACGAAAGCTCGAGCCCGATCGCCGAGGTGTTGAAAGCCGCGTTTCGCAAATGGGGAAAGCCGAGCGTTGAGGTCGAGCAAGCGATTCTCGACGAGGGGGAACGCGCCGCGATCGACCTACGCAAATACGTGCGGTTGTTCAACGCCGTCGCCACGATCAGTCCGCTGCTCGGGCTGTTGGGCACGGTGCTCGGCATGATTACCGCGTTCAACGACATTGCCTCGAGCGCCGCGATGGGTCGGCCCGAGTTGCTCGCCGTCGGTATCAGCGAAGCGCTCATCACCACCGCCTCGGGCTTGGTCGTCGCGATCCCGGCGCTGGTGCTGTACCTGTTCTTCAATAGCCGCGTCGATTCGCTGGTGATCGAGATCGATCGCATCGGCAAAGAGGTGGTGAACATCATCTCGGCCGAGGCGATTGCCGAGCGACCGGCGAGACGGAGACGGGAAGCGGCTTAGTAGGTGAGTAGGTGAACGAGATCATTCCGCATAACGAACTCCGCAATCCGCACTTCCTCCCATGCCACTCAAAGTCTCGCATGAAGAACAGCCTACGCTGAACAACACATCGATGATCGATGTGTTGTTTCTGCTGATCATGTTTTTCATGGCGGGTACCAAGTTCACCGAGGCCGAGCGGAACATTGGCCTCAATGTGCCGAAAGTCAGCGACTCGGGGGCGCTCACCGCCGCGCCGGAAAAGAAGGTCGTCAACGTCTACAAAGATGGCCAAATCACGCTCGATCGGCAGAATGTGTCGATCGACGAGCTCACTGCTCGCCTGACCGAAGCACGCCGCAACTATCGTGATGTCGGCGTGACCGTGCGGGGCGATGGCACCGGTCAGTTCCAACTCGTGGCTGACGTGCTCAGCGCCTGTCGGCAAGCGGGCATCGGCGACTTGGCCATCTCGGTTCGTATCAATTCGGCCCAGCGGTGAAACCATGTTCGCCGCCCTGTTGCTGCCGCCGCTTCCCATTCTCTTCGGAATGCAGTGGGTCGGCATGTTCCTTTGGGTCGGCTTTGGCATTCTGACCGGCGCGTTCATCGCCCTGCTCGTGACCCGTTGGGGCCAATATCGACCGATGCGCAAGTGCATCGCGCTCTCGGTGTGGACCCATTTTCTGCTGGCGCTGTATGCGCTGACGATCGACATCATGCCCAAACCCGGGCATCCGCGTGGTAATGACGTGCGGGTCGCGATCGTCGATCCCGCTCAACTCGACGATTTGCGTGATGACGAAGCTTCCAGCGAGCAACCCGATCGTCCTTGGGAGAAGTTCTCCGAACCAACGCCGGATGCTATGCCACTGCCCGACTTGGCGCGGCCTGCCGAATCGATCGAGCCCGAGTCGCCGCTGGCTGCGAAGCCCGAGTTGCCGTTGCCGCAGTTGATTCCCGTCGCGCCGCGGATCGCCGCCGAGATCAAGCTGCCGAATCCGGCGACCGAAACGATGCCGCAAGTGCGCGTCCCCGCGCCGAACATCGAGCCCACCGCAGCCCCCATCGCGCCGATTGCCGAGTTGCCCGGGGCGAGTGTTCCCGCGCCATCGACACCGCCGCGAATGACGCCCGAGCCGACCACAACCGCGGCGACACAAGAGTTGTTGAATCTGACCAAGGTCGATCCACAACGGCAGATGCCCGCGATGTATCAGTTGCGGCAGTCGCCCGATCGCAGCCGCGTCGCGCAGATGCGTGGCGGGAGCGCCGAGACCGAAGCTGCCGTGGCGAGTGCGCTCAAGTGGCTGGCGCGAAACCAAAGCCGCGACGGGCGTTGGGATGCCAGCCAATTCGGCTCGGGCCGCGAGGCACGCATCTTTGGCCAAGATCGCAACAGCACCGGAACCGAGGCCGACACCGGGATCACGGGCTTGGCGTTGCTCGCGTTCTTGGGAGCGGGTCACACGCATCAGTCGGGCGACTATCCACAGCAGGTGCGTAGCGCGATCGACTTTCTGTTGCGTGAGCAGGGCGTGGACGGCAATCTCGGCGGGGCGGCGGATGCCTACGCGTTCATGTACTGCCACGGCATGGCGTCGCTCGCGCTCAGCGAGGCGCTCGGCATGACCGGCGACGAACGACTTAAGCCCGCCGTGACGCGGGCGGTGAATTACACGCTGAGCTGTCAGAATCGCACGACCGGCGGATGGCGTTATCGGCCGACGGAGACCGGCGACACGAGTCAACTCGGTTGGCAACTCATGGTGCTCAAGAGCGCCGAGTTGGCGGGTGTCCGCGTGCCTGCCGAGCCCAAGAATCGGGCGAAACAATTTCTCGAAAGCGTCGCCTCGGGCAAGTCCAACGGCCTCGCGAGCTATCGTCCGAACGAGCCTGTGACGCGCACGATGACCGCCGAGGCGCTCTGGTGTCGACAGTTTCTCGGGCTACCGCGTACCGACCCGGCCTGCGACGAAGCGGGCGATTTTGTGCTGGAAGAGCTACCCGGCTCGAACCAGACCAACTTGTATTATTGGTACTACGCGACGTTGTCGATGTACCAACTGCAAGGGCGGCACTGGACGCGATGGAACGATGCGTTGACCAAGACGCTGACCGCGTCGCAGGCGCAAGTCGGCACGCAAGCCGGCAGTTGGGAACCCGACCCGATCTGGGGCAACTACGGTGGTCGCGTGTACTCGACGGCACTGGGGGCGTTGTGCCTCGAAGTGTACTACCGGTTCTTGCCGCTATACGTGGCCGAGGAAGAAGGCAATTTGTTGCGGTAAAGAGCGTGGCATAGTATCGATCACACTGAGCGCGATCTTGGCCCATCGAACGTTCTTCGCATCACGCGGAGCGTGATGGATACGATGGGGTTAGTACCGAATCACCTTGCGGAGCAACCAGTAGCCCCAGATGAACAAGATCACGTTGCCGATCCAGACGCTGATCGGCGGCAGATTGCCATCTTTCGACTGCTCGACGCCTACCGCTAGCAGCGGATAGTAAACCACGAGCGTCGGCGCAAAACTCGCAAAGAAGCTACTGAGCGGGTCGCCGTAACGCCACCAGATCGAGAGCGGACCGCCGATCATCACAAAGCACAGACAGCTAAATCCGTTCGACCAACGACGGTACGGCTCGGTTTTGAGCCGGGCCAATTGACTGCGGTGAGTCTTGAGAATCTCGGCCTCGGTGCGCGTCTCGACACCGTCGAGCGCGGCAAAGTCGCCGAGCAGCGTATCGACCGCGGCCTTGGCGGCCCGATGCTGGATGAACTTGGCAATCTTCTTTTCTTGTTCCGCGATCTTCTCAGGAATCACGCCCATCGGCAGATACGCGGGCTGCACCGCTTCGTCGGCCCCGGGACTCGCGGTGTCGAGCGGAATCGAGTGACGTTCCTCGCCATGGAAGCGCAACCGCGTGCCACCGTCGACTTCGAGCGTGCCATCGCGACACACGATCGTCAGCAACATGGCTTTCGTATCGGAACGCAGTTCGGCTTCCTCGGCCGTGAGTGTGACCGACTGCTTGCCCTTGCCGCGAAAGGTGATGATCGGCTTGAGCAAGACACGGTCTTCGATCCCTTTGACGATGATCGAGAATTGGGGCGTGGTGAAGCTATGCTGCGACGTTAACATGCTGTACGCGATCTCTTCGACCGACTCGACGACCACGCGTCGCACGTTGGTCTTACCCCACGAGACTGCCAGATCGTTGATCCAGACCGTGGCAAAACTGAGGAACGTGGCCAGCAGGAAAATCGGAAACAGCACGGCCATCGGCGAGATGCCCATGCTCTTGAGCGCCACGATTTCGTTTGTGCCCGACATGCGGCCGAAGATGGTGGTGACCGCGAGCAAGATCGTCGCCGGAATCGTGTAGCGCAGCGAGTCGGGCAGAATGTACGGCACGATCCGAATCACATGCCGTGGCTCGAGACCCATTTCCTGCGCCTGACGCACGAGCCCAAAAATGATCATCAGCAGCGTCAGAATCCCCAGCACGGCGAAGAACACTTTCAGCACTTCGCCGACGATATGTCGAGTGATGATGTTCATAGGCTGGGAGAGAATCTGGGAATACTTCTACAGGCGGAGACACGGCACCATGGACGACAACTATCCACCGGCGGTCGACACGCTCGGACTGCTCTTGCCACTTTCGAGGCGGTACAGGTGTTCGACGAGCGCTTGTTCGCTATTGGGTGCAAGCTGCCGCAACTTCGCGCTCAACGGTTCGGCATCGCCGGTTTCACGAATGGTTCGCAAGTAGGCTTGCAACAGCTCGCGGCGAGCCGGTTCGGTATCGAGCAGCCACTGGGTCCACGCCCAGGCTTCGGCGTAATCTTCCTGAGTCATCGCGCCTGCCGAGTCGAGTTGCTCGAGCCGTTCGAGATTGGGCCGCCAGCCGTCACGCAGCACTTTGCTAATCAGCAATTGCACATGCGGGCGATTGATGCCCCCTTGGCCGCGCGGCACCTCGAAATACTCGGCGAGCCCCTCGTCGACCCAGAGCGGTATCGCCCGGACGACCGAATGCAGATAGCCGTGAGCAACCTCGTGCCGCAGGTCTTCGGCCACGCGTTCGCCCCATTGGGCATAGACCGAGAGCCGAGTGTCGTCTTCGAGAAAGAACGCGCGGCGCGTGGGAAACTCGGGATGATGCTGGGCCATGAACTCGCCGAAATGCTCGTCCGAGTCAAACAAGTAGACGTGAATCGGCTCATCCGACGCGGGCAATTTCAGCTTTTCGAGCAAATCGCCCCGCTGCACGCGCAGATCGTCGAGCAGCCGGTGTCGCTGCGGGAGTGCGAAGTTGCTGTAGATCACGAGCTGGTCGAAGACGATCGCGTTGCGCACCGGCAGCACCGTGGCCAAATCGGTCACGCTGCGACAGCTGACGGTCGCCAGCATGGCGCACGTCACGAGCAACGATTTCGCCCATGCCCGCATCACGCCCAGGGCTCCACGACCGACAATTGCCGTGAACTTGCCGACGCTCCCCGACCGAGCTGATCGACAAGGCCGACAAAGTCGCTTGCCCAACGATCGACGCTGTAATGCTGTTCGACGAACTCACGGCCGGCCTCACCCATCCGGGCTCGCAACGCGGGATCGTTGGCCAAGCGTTCGATCGCGTCGGCCCATTCGTCGGGCGTCGTGGCCAAGAACCCGGTCTCGCCGTGACGCACCATCGTGCGATTCATGCCGACGGGATTGGCGACCACGGGCAGACCCGCCGCCATGAACTGGAGCACTTTCAGACCACATTTGCCGCGGCTCCACTCGTCGTCGGGCAGCCACGAGATGCCGATGTCCGAGTCGGCCAACTCACGCGCTTCGGTGTCGCTCGACCACAATCGCGGCACGACCCGCACGCCGAGCAACTGCGGAAAACGATTGCAAATCACGCGCAATCGCAGACCGGGCAAACGCGCGGCCGCCGCCACCATCATCGGCTCGGCGTGATACAAACACGGCAGCGTGCTATGCAGGCCAATCCAAGCCAGCCGGGCTGCACTGCCGCGCCGCTCGTGGCGTGCGGTGGTGTAGCGCCCCGGATCAACGCAGGTCGGTACGAGATGCACGCGGTCGGGCTCGACGTACTCGCTCGCTTGTTGCTGCAGCCAGGGGTTGCCGACAATGGCGGCGTCAGCCGAGTAGATCGTTGCCCAAAAATGGGCTAGCCGAGTCCAGCTTTGCGAGCCTTTGCGGCTGTAGCTATCACGGCAAAACAGCGCGTCGTCGAAATCGTAGAGCAGCACGCGCGACACACTGCGGAGCAAACGGAGTTGCCAGAGCGGCAAGAGCTTGCGTTGCAGAATGACCACATCGGCATCGGCCGCCTGTCGCAATTGCGCGCTCCGTTCCAAGGTACGTGGCGCGAGCGGCAGCGATTCGAGTGTCCAGCCATGCGCCGCCAACGCGTCGGCGAACGGCGCGATACGGTAGCGATAGCAGACGTGGTTGGGGCCTTCGGTCAGGGCCAGCAACTTCATCGTGGTCCTCCTTGACCGACGCGAAGTGAAGGGAACGGGCGGGAGAGTTTAGCACAGGCGGGGGAACGGATGAAGGCGAAACAGAAAAGCAGAAAGCTGAGAGCAGAAAGCTGAGAGCAGAAAGCTGAAGGATGTGTTCGTCATTACTCACTCTGAGCACGATCGGCCCGCGGCATTTTCAGCTCTCAGCTTTCAGCTTTTCCCTGCTCACACCCTCAGCACCAAACTCCCACTTACCCGGCGGATCAACCGCTTGACCTCCAGCACCGACAGCGTCGCTAGCACTTGCGCCGCGGGCAATGCGCAGCGTGAGACAATGACATCGATCGACGTGGCTTGCGTTTCGATGCCGGCCAGCACGGCTTGCTCGATCTCGTTCAGCGACAGCTCGGCCGGATGGCGGATCTGTTCGCCGGTGGCGGTCTCGGTGCCACGCGCGAGCGGCCCCAACTCGGCGAGCACGTCGTCGACCGTTTCGACCAGCGTCGCTCCATCGCGAATCAGCCGGTGGCAGCCGCGCGACATTCGTTCATCAATGCGGCCGGGCACGGCAAACACCTCGCGTCCCTGTTCCATCGCGTGCCGGGCGGTGATCAACGCCCCGCTACGGTCGGCCGCTTCGACGACAATCACGCCCAGCGTCAAGCCGCTGATCAATCGATTGCGTTGCGGAAACGAACCGGTCGTCGGCGCGGCCCAGAGTGGCGCTTCGCTAATGAGCGCCCCGCTACGGATCACCTGTTCGGACAGCGCCACGTGCTCCGGGGGATAGATGGTCAACACGCCGCTCCCCAGCACGCCGAGCGTCCGGCCACCGGCATCGAGCGCTCCCTGATGGGCTGCGGCATCGATACCCCGTGCCAAGCCGCTGACGATCGTCAATCCGGCCCGCGCCAAGCCTGCGGCGAGCTGCCGAGCGATCTTGAGACCATAGTGCGTGGCGTGACGCGAACCGACGATGGCGACTCCGAGCAGATCGCGCGGCACGATCGCTCCGCGCACAAACAGCACTCCCGGCGGGTCGGGCGTGTCGAGTAGCGAAGTCGGGTACCCCGGTCGACCTTGGACAAGAATCGCCACGTCGTGTTCCCGCGCATCGGCAATCACGCGTTGCACGTCGATCGTTTCGCGAGCGGCCGAGATCGCACGGGTCAACTTCGGCCCAATGCCTGGTGCATCGCGCAACGCACTCGGCGGGGCATCGAGCGCGGTCGTCGCATTACCAAAGCACTGCAACAGCGTCTGCCTTGTCCGCGGCCCGACGCCGGGAACTAGGGACAACAGCAGCTCATCGGCGAGTTCCGCGTCGTGATCGCCCGTTGATTTTGCATCTGCCATGAAGATCGAGCCCCCTCCCAATGTTGCCCAAAAGGCCGCTGCGAGACACCGCCTTTGCGGTTGCGGCGTCTGAGGCATTCTTAACCGAGCGGCAGTCTGCCGCAATCCCCGCTCGGCGGAACCAAGTCTGGGCAGCCTAGTTCACCGAGCACTGACCGGGGGCAAGCCAGCGAAAACGTAGCGACCGGGCGATGACGCCCACGCCGCCGAGCATCGCGATCAAGCCGATAACCGGCAACAGGCCGCTGCACATCAGCAGCAGACCGACGAGCGTCAGTGCCCCGCTGCACCACGGGGAATCGAGCCAGCCACGCATTGTCTCGCTCCGCAACAAGCGAACGATTCCGCCCAGTACGAGGATCCCCACGATCACCAGCACGAATTGCGATACGCTCTCGAACCAGTGCCGCGAGACCGCGCGGGCCGACAATCGTAGGTCGCCGCGCGTCGTCGTGAAACGATACACCCGTCCGCGCTGCGGCAACTCGACATCGAGGCTTGCGAAGCCTTGAGCCGGTGGCGCGGCGGCAGCGAGTTGTTGTTCACGTGCAGGTTGACCCGCCGGCATGGCATAACCGGGACGATTCTCCAGTTGCACCTGCTGCTGGACCTGATACCGATTGACCACGTCATCCGGTTTCGCGGGTTGCACGCCGGACTCCGTGGCGGCTTTGAGTTTGACGGCTTCCTTCTCCTGCGCCATCGGTGCTTGCAGCGTCGGCAACGACTCCCCCTTTGACGCCGGAGCCGCGGCAGCTTTACTCGCCGCATTGGCACCAAAGGATGACATCGGCCCCGACGTTGGGGCATTCGTCGCTGGCGGCGCACTGGGCGATGCCGGCGCAAGCGACTTCCGCAACTCGCCCCGTTCTTGCTGCTTGTCCGCGGCGCGTTTGCCCGCTTCCATCTCGCCTTTGGCGTCCTTGGCGAGACCGTCCACCTGTTTCTTCTCACCCGCTCGACGATCGGTTTCTTGATCGCTGAGCTTGTTGCCCTCCAGCCACGAGCGATCAAACTTCTGGCCCGGGGCTGCGTCACTCTGCGAATTAGGATTTCGGTTCAGCGGTTGCGTTGTAGTTGGCACATCACCCAGCGACGGATTGACGATCAACGTCTGATTGCGATATTCCTCGGCGAGTCGGAACGGATTGGTGTGCAACGCTGAAACATTCTCTTTGAGCTTGCGTTCGACGCGGATCGTATTGCTCCGCAACTCGTCGACCGCTCGGCGATTGTCGTCGAGTTGTTCTTGCACATACGCATTGCCCGTAGCTTGTTGGGCGCTTTGCTGCTGAGCGACTTCGTTCTGCAGTTTCAAGGAATTGTTGAACGCGCGAATCCGGGTGAACTCGTCGCCAGCCGATAGGGCTGCGTTCAACCGCTCGGTCCGTTTCGTCTGATACGAGAACGAAGTCGCTTGATATTCGTTCGCGTCCTCCATGCGACGCATCGAACCTTCGAACCCGAACCAGCGGTGCTCCTCGGGCAAATACACTTCCACCTGGCTCAACTCGACGTTGATGTTCGCGGTGTGCATGAACGGCAATTGCAATTGGCTCCATGTGCCGAGGCGATTGAGCGAGCCGCCGTATTTGAGCACCACGGGAAAGTCGAGATCCCCCTCGGACGTGCGAATCAACGGAATCTTGACCGACGTGGGTGTCGCCCCTTTCACCGGTTTGACGGGCTCGCCTGCCACCAGCGCACTCCACAGCATCGCACCCGCCGGCAACTCGACGATCAAGTACGGCTCGGTTTTGTTGTCGGTCCAATAGGTTTGCGTGCCTCGGTACGCACCGTGAGCGTCGAGGACGAGCATGGTTTGTGCCAACAGAATTTGGGCCGCGACGGTCTCGACGCGTTTGTGTTCGACCACGGTCAACGTCAACGACGCCTCGGTGGCACCGGCCCGCACGCGATACGCTTCGGTCGGCGGAGCCTGGAACAACTTGGTCAAATAGTTCCAATCTTGCTGCTGTCGCACGAGCGGCTCGAGCCCTACGAGTTTGTCGGACTTCAATTCCGCACCGCCGGTGTTCTCGACGACCACAAACTGACCGCCCGAGCCGCTTTGCTCGACGATCGGCGGCTGCACGACGATCTCGCTCGCGCCGAGAGGCCCGGCATGGTTGAGCAACAGACGCAACGAGCCGCTCACCTCATCATGAAAGCGGAGTGTGACTCGCACCCAGCCCGGTCGCTCGGCCAAAGTGTCGATCTGCCGCGCGGCAGCCACCGGCACATCGAGCCGGGCCTCACGCAGTCGCTCGGGCAACAAGATCGTCAGTTGCTCGACGCTCGCATCGCGAATCGTGTAGTCGAACAGCGTGGTCTCTTCGATCGAGCGTGGCGTTACCCGCAGGTTGGTCACGGTCGAGCACGAGATCGACGCCGCTTTTCGTTTGAACGCGACTTGGCCGCTGTAGGCAGGTGTCTCGCTACGGAATGCCGAGACGGTCGGATTCGCAAAGCCCGCGGGAGCCAGCTTGGTTACCGAGGCCACGCTCGAAGCTTGCAGTTGCTGCAAGGCGCTCGCTTCGATCGCCCAAGCCACGGGCGACTGCACTTCGTAGTAGGTTGACTGATTGGCGACACCCTCGACCTGAACCTGAGGCAGTGCCAAGTCGGTACTTCCGGCCGGCGTGTTGACCCTTCCGCGCATCCGAACTTGGAAAGAAGTTGTGTGCCCACGAGCAAAGAACACTCGCACTCGTCGGCGATCGTTCTCGACCACCTGCGACCACTCATGCGTTCCTGTCGCGTCGAGGAAATCGAGTTCGACGATCGCTGGCAGTGTAAGCTCAAGCTGATGGAGGGCCCGATCGGCCACCTGAACGAGCGCAATGGCTTCGAGCTGCACGGAATGTTGAGTCCAATAAAGTGTGTTGTGCCACTCGGCCGCGACCCGGGGGGCACGCGTCGCCACGGCGAGCCGCAACTGAAACGGTGTCGCCGAGTAGCGGTACGCTTCCACCGGCACGACGCCGAGCGGCGAGCGATCGGCGGCCGCGAACGGCTCGACGAGCTTGCTTGGCTCGCCGCTCAGATCGATGCGGCTGACGCCGGTCGCGACGGTGGTCTTGAGCTCAATCGCCTCGCTGCGCAGCACGGTCAGCTGCCCCTGATGCAGTGCCGCGTCGGGAACCACGATCACCGGTGCGTCGACATCCTGCGGTTGACTGCCGAGCGTCAGCGAACGAGCAATCGCAATGGTCACGCGCTCGCTGCCCGTCGCCGGAGCCAGCAGCGTCACGTCGATCTCGCGGCGACCGTCGCTCGTCTTGCTTTGCCACGAGCGAATATTCGTGCCCTGCACCTGCTCGATCTGATACTCGCCGGGGAGCGCGAAACGAAATTGATCGCGCGGAGCGCCGCGGAATTGCAGATCGACGTTCCACACTGATCGCACGCCATCTTCCTGCACCAAGAGCGTCGCAACGCTCGTCGCTTGCAAGGTCTCGTCTCGTTGAGTGGCAGCGGCTTTCGGTCGCCACTCGATCCGTAACGACTGGTCGAGTTGCAAGGCGGTGACCACGGTCTCGTCGGCCACGCGGGTGTCACGCACCGCTTGATCGGCGACCCCTTTGAGACGCAACTCGGTCTGGGCCGTGGGGACCCGCAAGCTCAACTGCGACGCCGGATGCACGGGCAACCGCCCCTCGACCACGCGCCAACCGGCGAGCCGAGTCACCGAAAATCGCAACGTCAGCTCCACGCGATGCCGTCGCTTGCCTTCTAGCAACACCGCGATCATCGCAGTGGGCAGACGCTTCTCCTGCTCCCTGTTCACTACGGCCTGCTGAGTCTTTACCGCTTTGTCGCTCGCTTGCGGTTTCGCGCCTTCACCGGGTGCCACGACCTTCAACCGTGCCGGTTCGCCGTTCACCGTCGCGACTGCTACGACGCCACCGACCAGCGGCAGGCCCACTTCCACGCGGCGGTCGACGTAGACTTCATACTCCAGCACGCCGCGCACGATGAGTTGATCGGCCTCGTCGAGCGTGGCGGTGTACGTTGCGCCCGCCGGTGCGTAGTCGGTCGGTGGCCGCAGATCGAGCGGCCGTTCGGGATTGGCCCGATTCCACAGGGCGACGTAACGGTCATACGGTACCAGTACCTTTTCAGCTTTCGGCACGCCGAGCCCCGCGGCTTGCTCGTACAGCCAGACCGTCGCATCGGCCGGAATCGCGACCGGCGGTCCGGCGACCTCTTTCAAATCGACGAGCAATGGCGACTGCGGATTGAGCGGCTCTTGGGCTCGCACCGAGGTCATTGATCCTGCGGACATGAGCAGCGCAAGCACCCTGACCACCGTGGGCGTGTGCCACCAGGAACAACACTTGCCGCAGATCAGGCGACACGTTTCGAGACACCAGTGACCGCAACCGACGAGTAGTTCCAAACCGATGAGACCGAGCGCTGCATAGAACGCCGGATTGACGAGCGCGACCGACTCGTGCCAGCCGGTCACGATGGGAACCAGCGTGGCGATGAGCGCCACGAGCACGATGAACGTGAACCGACGCGGCGAGCGACGCAGAATCAAACTCGCGCCGCACACCGCAATCACCGCCGCCATGCCCCAGGCCAGAGCATCATGCCGCGCGCCGTCGGCCAGCAGGACATCCAACTCCGGCGCGAGGCCGAGACTTTGGAATGTGACCACATCGCCCGTCGTCTCGATGCGAATCGGCAGACTGCGGAACCCGCCGAGGTCGAGTTGCTTCTTACGCTCATTCCCTGCTCTTGATCTAGAAGCGATGTCCACGCCGTCGTTGTACGCATTCTTAAAGACGCTGGCGAATGCTTTAGGCTCTGGAGCTGCTGGGGTTGCAACCGAAGTTGCGGTCGACGCCGACTTTGCAGCTTCGGCAGGTCTACCTAACTCGCGAACGGCATTGTCACGTTTAGAAACTACTTCGCCTGACTTCATTTCCTGCTCCTTGACCGCCGCCTCACGTTTGCTCGAAAATTCCTGTACCATATCCGCGTCAACTTGAACCGCGACGGGCTTATCGCTCGCGGCAACGCCTTCAAAGTAAACGTCAGACTGGCGTGCGTGTTCACGAGCGGAGGAGACCCTTGGTCCCAAACCAAAACGACCATTAAGAGCAAAAACCTCCACCGCCTGCACCGCCGCGAGCTGATCGAGGATCGGCCGTTGATCGACTCGTGTCAGTGAACCATGGCTGTGCGTGATCCGGTAACCGCTCGGCAGCGCCAGTTGCCACTGCACATCCGCGACGGGAACGACGAACGGACCGCTGGCGTCGGGCACTTGCAGGATGACCCCGGGCAGCACGAGTCGACCGGCGTGACCGATGGCGGCAATCGGCGTTTCGTACACCAGTCGCAACACCCGAGCCCGCGCGTCGCCCGTGGCATTCAGGTTCACGAGCAAGCGTTGGTCATGGCGTTGCGGCTTGAGCGTCTGGCCATCGAGTTCGGCCGACCACAGCGTCGACGGTTGTTGGTCGATCCCCGTGGGCAGCATGACTTCCAGGAACGACACCTTGGCGCGGATCGTCAATTCGACGGCGGTTTGGCTCAGGCCCTGAGCGCTGACGAGCGTGGTGTACGCAGCCCGGGCGACCAACGCCGGTGGCAGGCCATGTTCCGGCGGACGATCGAGTTTCACGGCCAAGGCCGGGATCTCGCCGGCAAATGCGAACGTGCCGATCAAGTGTCGCCCCGGCCGTTCGTCGGCCCCGGCCAACTCGCCCACGTCGACCAGCTTCGGATGCTGAGCAACGACCACGTTCCAATCCGCGCCCCCTTCGATCGCCAAGACGCCCGACTGATACACGCTCGTGCCGACGCGCACGACCGGCAGACTCACCTCGGCCCCGTTGCCCGAGAGCGGCATCTCATAATCGATTGCCAATCGCAGTCGCCCCTGCCGCTGTTCGACGAGCGCGACGCGCCACACGCGGTCGGTCTGTTGATCGGTACTGCCAAACTCTTTGAGCTGAAGTCCGTCGAGGCCACGGATCGAAATCGCCGCCGGCGTCGTCGTGGGCAGCGCGAACGACAGCTCCCGGGTATGGGCGCGTTCGACCTGATATTCGAGCTCGGTATGCACGCGAATCGCGTTCGCCTCGACACGATAGAACGAGTAGCTGCGTGCCGACAACTGCGGTGACAGTTTCTGCACGTTGAACTGGGCCGCGGGCAATGTTCCGGTGTAGCGATAGTTCAGCGCCGCAGTAGCTTGCTGCGCACCGGCGGCGAGATTCGCCCGAGGATCGTTCGCGGTCGTGGGCACGAGGCCGGTTAGCTGTGCGGCGGCGATCGTCATGTCGTCCTGACTGACGACCTGGAGCGTACCCCGCTTGGCATCGGCCTGCTCGACGGTCACGCTCGGAACGGTGAACGTCCGCGTCGACCAAGCGGTGAGCCAGTCGGCAGGAACATGCTTGGCCGTGAGCGTGATCGCCTGGGGCGTCGCTTCAGTGATCGCGTTCGGCAGCCGCACGTGGATCGCGGTGTTGTCGGCCGCTTCACGGCGCTGCCAATTCAGCGGCGAGCCGTCGCCCGCGGTGATTTGCTCGACGGTCCAATCCGCGGGCAGCCGCAGATCGACTTCGAACCACGGCTCGATGCGGGTGCTCAGCGTGAAAGTCCCCCGCAGTTGCCAAGCGGCTTCGGTCGCGATGAGTGAGAACTGCGACTCGTACTCGCGTTGCACCGTGCGGCGCGAAATGCTGCCGGCCAGATCGACGTTGGCCGTGGGAGCGTAAAACGCCGCGACCAAGCGCCCCGGCGCGGTCGCCTGTTCGGCAGAGCTATCGAGCTGTGCCGATTGGGCCGCGAGCAGTTCGTCGATCACGCCGGTATCGATCGCGAGCAGATTGTTGGCCGACAGTTGTTCGAGTTGCAGCAGACGGTCGAGCCACAAACCGACGACAGCCGTGTGCGAGGCGACATCGAGCGGCTTGAGCGCCGGATAACGCCAAGCCTGCGGCGGACCCGTGCGGACCGCTTGAATTTGCAGCGGCACATGGCCAATCGCCGGTTGACGCAACGTCAGTTCGAGCACGCGATCCGCCCCGGCACCCGTGATCGTCCACCGCGCGAGTTGCGGCGAGGTGACTTCGGCAATGTCGAAGCCCACGGGCACGGCGAACCGTAATTGCTCGGTGGGACGATGCAACACTTGCAGCGAGTACGACGCATACAGCCGTTCTTCGCTGGGCCCGAGCCGATCGACGATCCCGCAGCGAGCAACGATCAGCCGCTGCTCGAGCAGTTGGCGATTGTTGAGACTCAGCACGATTGCCATCGATTCGCTGGCGACGTTGATCGTGAAATGCGTGACGCCCGCGGCTGGATCGACTCGCCGTGTCATGACTTGCGCGCCGGACTTGATCTCGACGTTGCCCGGCACGACGAGTGCCATGCGAGCCGAGACCGGCCGCGGCAGCCCGATGCGCAGCGTCTGTTGCGACGTGCTCGTCTCGACGGCCGTGAGCAGCTCGAGCGACAGGCGATGCTGACCGCGGCCCGAGGCGAAGAGCGTGAAGCGACCATTCTCCGCCCGACCGATCGCGGCGGGATTGCCATCGAGCGACGCGCGGATCAAGCCGACCTCACTCAGCGGCAAGTCGATGGCGTGCAAGCCGTCGGCGAGCAGTTCAATTTGCAACTCGGCCGCGATGCGTGCCCGGCCGGTCTCGAATGTGACAGTGTAATCGGCGTCGAGCACGACCGATTTCACCGGTGCCTCGGCGATCTGCTGCGGCTTGGCTTTCTTCAGCAACGCGTCGAACTCGGTTTTGGTAAGCAGCATGCGCTCGTTCGAGCCGTCGAGCAAGCCGGAGAGTTGATCGAGCGGCAAGAACAGATGGCGTTCGCGAGCGGGCTCGGCGGCCAAGCTCGAAATGGTTCCCGCGAGTGTGACGATGGTCGCGAGTATCGAAAGCAATTTACTCATGATGCTCCTCCGTCGCGTTGTCGGTGACGGTCGGTTCGCTCGGCGCTGGTGGCGGAGCGGCGGGTGGCGACTCGACGAAGACCGGTCGCGGCCGACAGCATTGCCAACCCTGATACACGGCCCGAACGAACCAGAGCAGCAACACGAGGGCAATCGCGCCGATGAACGCTTCGCTGACGATCTCGTGGGACAGCAGCGGCATGAACACGGCCAACACGATCAACCCCGCGATGAGCGCCGCGAGACCGACGACCCGCGTTCCCCACGCGCCGCGCAATAAGATCACACCGCCGACCAACACGAGCAGACACGTGGCTAACTTCAACGCCGAGGCATCGATCATGCGCAGCGATAACGTCGCGTCATTGGCCGGTCGCAATGTCGAGAATAGATACATCTGACCGTCTGCCGCGAACGATCGGCTCGGCGCTGCGCCGTTGGGCAGGCCTTCGCGGAGCCAGTTGGCGAGGTTCGTGTCATCGCGGCGCGGCATGGGCACTTGTCCCCAACGTCGTTGCGAGTCGGCCACCTGATTGTGCCAACGCCAGACGTTCTCATCGTGCCACGGGCCACGGAAGCCGACGACGGCCCATTCGTGCGGCAAATACAGGCTCAGATACACTTGCTGGATCGCGGGTTCCTCGGGGAACGTGGGCAACTCGAACGTCGGACCCACATCCTTGAGCGAGTACCGCAACTCGACCAGCACCGCTTCATCCACCGACTGCGTGGCGAGCGGCAGATGAAACTCGTCGTTCGCTCCCTTCTCGATCGGCACGGCCCGACCGTTCACACGCAACGGCTCGGAGTCGAACACCGCTCCCGTGGGCAACACGACGCTCAGCCGTTGTCGCGCGCTCCGCAGCCGATACAACGCCTGCACCGAGGTTTCTCGGCTGCGCGTGTGGACCATTCGTACTAATGCGCGTTCGATGCTGGTGACTTTGACCGTCTCGAGTTCGTAGCGCGTCGCTTTCAAACCGAGCGACCAAGCGTCGACAAACTCGAACGCTCGCGCGGCTTCGGGCAGTCGAGTGCTATCCATGAGATCGGTCTGCGGATCGATCGGTCGCAAGCCACGCACGTCGTCGCGTTCTTGCAGATCGATCCCCTCGGCTTTCGTCAACACGATTTGGCCCCAGGCACGATCGACGTTCTTGGGTTGCACGTGCGGTACGGCGATGTCGACGCTCTTGCCGACGTCGAATTCTTCGAGCGGCTGTTCCCAACGGAGCTTGATCGCGACCGAGCCCAAGAACTCGCCCTGGCCGGTGAGTTGCCACGCCACATAGTCGGCCGCGACATCAGCCGGCGGCGGATTGATCGGCGCGTCGGCGACGCTCAATGTCTCATTGCGGAGCAGCGTGGCGAGCGACTTGGGAACGTCGATTCGCAATGTCTTGACGCCACTGTGCAGAATGTCGTATCGCAGCGCGATGTTGCCGCGCACCACGCCGGGCTCGACGCGAACCGTGACCAACTGCCGAGCGGTGATGTGCGGTTTGCGACGCTCGGCGGCCACGACCAACTTGACCGCACCTTGCGACCAAGCAAAGGCTTGCACCGGCTGTTGATTCCCGGGCGTTCGACTCGCCTGAGCAAAGCCGGCCAGCGCCTCGGCGAAGGACGTGGGACGCAGGCCATCGGTGGTTGTCGGTTGCACGCGCAGCTGCGGCGCGGCGTAGACCACGAGCCGACCGTCAGCTCGCTCTAGACCGTCACCCTGCGGTTGCGGCACGCCCAGGGGCAACGCGGCAGGTTGCGGCGACGGCGCGAGCAACTCGGGCTGTGTCAGTTTCTGCGACAGTTCGAGGTACAGCCCGACCTTGCCCAAGGCTTGGCGCGACAGTTCGACGATCAACCGATCCTTGGCATCGCCTTCGACTCGATGCGCGCCGACGGTGAACGGCGCGACACCGTCAGTCGCTTCGCCGCGCACTTGCCGCACCTCGACGCCCGGCGGCAACTGCCATTGCAGGCGAAAGACGCCGGCTTGTTCGATCGTGTAACGGGCATGCACGTGCCAAGTGAGTTGGTTGGGCTCGATCGTGACACGCTGCCAAGTGTCGACCGTGACACGCGGCTCGATCTTCGTCACGTTCAACGCCAACTCGACCGGCGGCGCGGTGTAGCGATACATCAGTCGCCAATTCCGGCCCGCGAGCGACTGCGGCAACTCATTGCGATCGACCTGCACGAGCCCAGCGCGACGTGCGACGTCGGCCTGCAAACCCTCGGCCAAGTCGACGGCCACAACGCCTTGTTGTCGGCCTACGTCTTGAATGGTGACGAACGGAACAATCCGCTCGGGCTTGGCCCCTTCGCTCTGCACCTTTTCTAGTTCGACGTTCACGACCTGCGTGCTCTTGGCGGGCTCGAACAGTTCGACCGTCACCCGTTGCGGTTGATTCGCGGCCGGCGGCGCGGCGGTCCACTTCTTCACGTTCGTTTCAAAGACGTTGACCACACGTTGATCGGCGGGGACGTCGAAGACGAGCTTCATCAACTCGCCGCGCAACACGGTGTAGGCGAGCCGCAATCGCACGCGGGTCACGGTCTCTTCGACAAAGACCTGCTCGTCGAGTTGCACATGGGCGAGTGCCGTGAGACCCTGGGCCCCTTCGGCACGCGGGGTCCATTCGATGGCAACCTCGTCGGCCGCGCCGACAAACGCTTGTAACCGAGAACGGCCCGCTTGGTTGTTGTCGGCGGGTACGTCGCTCGCCGCGATCAACGGCTTGATATCGATCTTCACCCCTGGCTCGGCGATCTCGACCTGCCAACGGCTCACCGGTGCGAGTGGAGCGCGAAACGACACGCGATTGCGGCCGGGTGTTTTCTCGAAGCTCTTGGCATATTCGAGCACCGCCTCGCCCGTGACCGCTTTGTCGGTCTTGTTTTCGAGCAACAGGACATACCCGAGTTGCGGATCCTGCACGACCCGGGCCGATTCGTTGCCGATCTTGGCCGAGAGAATGGCCGAGTCATGCAGTCGCAGCGGAACCTTTTGCCAACCCTTGCCGAGCAGTTCGTACTTGACCTTCGCCGTGACTTTGACCACGTCGCGACTGATGACCGCTTCGTGGGTCGCTTCGGTGACGAGTGCGCCGACCGGCGGTTTGTCATCGGCCGGCTGCGGGCGGTTCTCGTGCGCTGCTTTCCAAAGCTCGCGGAATTTGTCGTACGGCAAGAACACGCCGCGACCTTCTTTCTCAAACACATCGCGGAGCTTGGTGTACGGTATGTAAACCGTTTGCTCGCGCAGTGCCGAGTCGTCCGTGGGCTTGGCCTCTTGCGCCGTGCTGAACGAAACCGAGTGCAGCAGCAGGAACAGAACGAGTATCGTGGCGCGGACGAGCGAGCGCGGATGCCAGATCATGGACGGGGCAACCTTGTGCGAAGAGATGAGATACGTGCGAGGCGCAGATCAGAACGAGCCGCTGCCGCGCCTTACCCTAACGCGTGCGCAGGTCCAAAGCCATCAGCGGACGATTGATCGTTACCGGTTCGACGCACCGGCCCGGGCGAAAGTTCCCGGCGAAGGACGCTCAGCCGTTGAGCGCGAATCGGCCGGGGCGTAAAAAAACACACGGCCACTCCCCCGCGGGGCGCAGCACGTGTGTTAGGGCGGGAGGTTACCGCACCATATCGAGAAGAGGGAGAGAGAGTCTCTTCGCGACCTTGGCGGGGGTGTCCCGTATGGGAAAGTTCGAGTTGTCAAAACATTCGGGAGTTTAATACTCCTCGCCGCCTGAGTCAATTAGGTAGATTGCACAATCTGGGGCGGGGGCTTTACGGGCCTCGGCGAGCCCAGCTGTCGGCGGCGATTCGGGCCAAAAACAGCGGGTTTCCGAGCAAATATCGCGTGAATTTGCGAGGTTGGCTGAAGGCGACATAGAGCCATTCGCAGCCCAGGTAGCGAAACAGTTTCGGGGCTCGCGTGTTTTTCCCGGCGATGTAGTCGAGCAGCCCCCCGACACCCATCAAAAGGCGAGCATTGATCTGCGGGCGGTGCGCGTCGATCCACTGTTCCTGTCGCGGGTTGCCCATGCCGACCAGCACCAGGTGCGGTTCCGCGCGGTTGATTTCGTCCAGCACGTCGACGGTCGATTCGGGCGAC
>JAEUIL010000725.1 GCA_016794255.1 Planctomycetaceae bacterium
GCGGCGGCGATCCCACGTTGGGCAACTATCGGCTCCCCGAGTTTATTCTCCCCGCGGGTTTGACGTTTGACCGCATCGAGCAACGGCGGCTATTGCAAGACCATCTCGATCAACTCGCGCGCAGCGTGGATCAGAGCAGCACGGTCGCGGCGCTCGACGAGGCCCGCAAGAAAGCCTACGAGTTGATCGCTGGTCCAAAAGCTCGCGAGGCGTTTGATTTGACCCGTGAGCCGGCCGAGTTGCGTGATCGCTACGGCAAACATTTCTGGGGCCAGTCGGCGCTCTTGGCTCGACGCTTGGTTGAAGCGGGCGTGACGTTCGTGACGATCAACCTGTACGAGAAAGATGTCGACTGGTGGGACGATCACACGACGATCGAGAAGAATCTCCGCAAGCGGCTGCCGAATTTTGATCAGAGCTTAGCCACGCTGATCGAGGATTTGCAGCAACGGGGACTCGCCGAGCGCGTATTGGTCGGCGCCTTTGGCGAGTTCGGCCGAGCGCCGCGGGTCGATGCCGCCGCAGGCCGCGGACATTGGCCACGGGCGATGTCGGCGCTGCTCAGCGGTGGCGGATTGCGTAACGGCCAAATCGTGGGCGCCACCACCGCCGATGGCGGCGAGCCGAGCGATCGCGCGCTTCGCCCGGCTGACTTGTTGGCCACGATCTATCACATGCTCGGCATCGATCACGAGCAGTTCTTACGTGACCAGCAAGGGCGTCCGGTGCGGGTGCTCGACGGCGGCGAACCGATCCGCGAGTTGGTTAGTTAGTATCCATCACGCTCCGCGTGATGGGCGCATCAAGAGAATTCGGGCAAATCGAGCGACGTATTTGCGTCCTTTTTCCCGACGCACATCACGCGGAGCGTGATGGATATTCTTTTTAATCCTTGCCCTTGTGGACGATGCGTTCCCAATACTTCATCAACTCGAACGCGGGACTATTGTCCAAATCGTGACATTTCGAGCAGACGTTGTTGGCCTTCGTGCCGAGCGGCACACGCATCGACTCGCGGAGTTTGTCGCGATTGCCACCGCCCGCGTTGGGGCGTAACGGGTTCACCGGTCCGCCGCCGTCGCCATTCTCGGCGGCGACGTGAGCCGCACCGGGGCCATGACAATTCTCACAACCAATGCTGACCAAGTGCGGCGTCTTTTCGAGCGACAAGAAGCCCGAGATGTATGGGAAGAACTCTTGCGGACTCCAACCGGTGACGTGGCAGCTGACACACTCAGCGTCGAAGTGCCGGACAGGATCGAGTTTCACAAGCGTCTCGGTACCGTGGGCATGCGGCGTGTTCTTCCAGATCTCGAACGCCGTGGAATGGCACTCGCCGCACTTCTCGCTGCCGACGAACTGCCCAAGTGGATCCTTTGCGTCGGCCGCGCGGGGATGCGGTTTCGGTTCGATGCCCAAGCCTTGCCAGCCGACTTGCTGCAACTGCAACTGATAGGACGACTTGAGCTTGTGCATCTCGGTCGAGTCGGCGAACCGGGCATCGAACGGCAGGCGCTGGTAGCGCACGGGCGTCTGCGGATCGTCGTACAAACCGAGCACCACGCCGTACATCGCCTTGTGTCCCACGTCGATCAATATCTGATTCGGGCCGGTGATTTGCTCGGGCTCGAAGCGTGGTTCGTCCGCGCCTCCTGCCGTCACGACAAAGCGAAAGTCGGGGAACTTCGCGGCCAGTTTGCGGGTCTCGTCGGGCGTGCCATGGCTGAGTAGCACGAGCACGTCGGCCTTGGTTTTCAACTCGGGCACGATCGCCGTAAGGGCTTGCTCGGCGGGCGTGAAGGTCAGATCCGAGTTGTTGATTTGAGCGTGCAAGCTATCGGCCAAGACCGACGTCACGCCGATCTTGCGGCCTCCTTGCTCGATGATCGTGTACTTGGGCGTGAGGCCCGAGTCGGCACCGAATAAACTGACGTTGGCTGAGACGAATCGACACGGCGAGCCGTCGGGCTCGGCAATCGCGGCGACTACTTCGCCCGTCGACAGACGCAGTTCGCCCGGTCCCCAACCAATCGCGCGATAACCCATCTGCCGCAGCGCTTCGATCGAGACCTGAAACTTGATTTCTTGCTGACGGCCGAATCGCTTGATCATCCCGCCGACATCGATCGGCGTGATATTCCAGCCTTGCTCGCGCAACTGCTTGAGAAACGTATACCGGCGACTCATGCCGCCCTTCTGGTTCTCTAACCCGGCGCAACCGCACGGCTCGAAGTAACCCCACTGTTCGCCCGTGATGAGCAGCGCTGCCTGCGGCTTGGGCCAGCCGTCGAACACCTTGCCGTTGCGACGAATCATCTCGTCGACCACGGGTTGCGGCACGTTGTAGACCGCCTGATGGGCACCAGGCAGAGCGGGTGTCGCTTCGGTCGCGGCGACCTTCGTGGCGACGGATTCCACTGGCATCGGGTTCACGACCGTGGCCGGCAAGACATTCGGCGGTTGCTTGGCCGGATCGACGGGCGTCACCGGCGGCGCGGCGTCGGGTTGAACGCGAATCGGTTCGGGCGTGGTCGTGCCGGTCTTCTCTGCGACTGCCGGCGCTGCGTCGACCGACTTGGTCGGCGACTCGCCCGAGGATGAACAACCCGCGATCATGACCAGGGTCACGACCCACGCGTTGGCAGTCGATAACTTGATCCACATGAGCAACTGATCCCGTGATGCTAGCGTCCGGCAGAATGTCGCACCTGTCGGGATTGTCCGCGCCACAGGCATTTAGGGCAACCCGGGTTTTCCTATGCGACGGGCAAGCTCGCGAACCTCGGTAAAGTAGGTTTGATAGTCACTTCGGCGGTAGTCGGGAAACGTGAAGTCATGATGGTGCCAACCGCCGCGACGCCACATGAGCGTGATCTCGGCGTAGATGCCCGCACGGAGATAAATGCGGTGCGAATAGTCTTTGGTCGACGCCAGCACGAGCTTCGCGGGTGTGATGTAACCCGGATCGAGATTGAGCGGCCGAGGTTCGTCGTGCCGACGTAGCGAGGCGTATTCGTCCTCCCAGCGATTCGTCAGCAACTTCCAAGCGGCCAGTTCACCCGAGTCAGCGGGAGTTTGGAACGCGAGAAAAGTTTTGTTCAGCTCAGGCCCCATCTCGCCCAGATAGTAGTCCGTCTCGCGA
>JAEUIL010000759.1 GCA_016794255.1 Planctomycetaceae bacterium
TCCCAAGTTGCACCGTTCGCAAAGCGTGGTGTTGACCTCGATGAAATGCCTCACCGACAGCATCGCCGCTCGCTTCGGTTTGCTTGTGAACCGCTTCGGCAACGAGTTCGTTCACGACTTCGGCGCTCGGAAATTCCTCCGATGAACCGAACTTGATTGCAGCAGACCGGAAACCGTCGCGAAACGCCGCTTCGGCCTGATGCGAGAAAATCGCGTCACTCATACTCGCACCTCCGATCGTTGGCGGTTGCGATTGGCCAGGGTGGCGCGAGCGCGAGACCCGATCGCGCGAATTGCATCGATCATGGCCGCGCGACGAGGATAGAGTCCGAAGGCTTCGAGCGCCGCGGCCAGGACCGCGTTGCGATCGTCGCACAGTTCTCGTGGGACACGACCAGCCAGAGCACACGCGCGGCGGTATCTGTCGGGATAGCTCTGCGGATCGCCATCGGCCGCAGGAAAGCGTTCACGGATCAACGTGAACTCGTGACGTAATAGGTCATCGATCCCGGCTTGCTCGATCACATCGAGATCAGTCAACAACTCGACGAGTTGCCGGTGAGATGGTAAACTTCTCATGTTAATTCGCTTTCTGCTGACAGCCGCACCCGACCAAGGAAAGCGGCTTTCAGCGTTTATAGGGGCGGGGTGGTACTAACGAACCGACGTAGGGACAGGACGCTCATTCATCGCGCGTTCAGCGGTCGCGATTTGTTTCTCGCGATACTGGGGAACCGTGACGGGGGGCGACTGCGGATCAGCGGCCTGAGTTAGCCGCGCGAAGAACCGCGACAGGGCTTCGCGGGAAGTGCAGCGAGAACCGCCGCATTGGTAGCTTTCGAGCTTGATACCTCGGACGCCTTTAACGGTCCAACGGTAGACGGTGGCGACGTTGCAGCGTTTTCCGCCGCGTCGCCGGGGCACGAGACCATCGGCCTCAGCCAGTGAGATGGGGGTCTCGGTCAATGGGTCGATCATTTGCGTAACCTCGTAAACCGTGGTGAGTAATTGCCACAGCTTCAAGGTTCGCAAACTAGCCTGTCATACCATACGGCAGGATTGACATAGCTATGACATTCTCAGTCGAGCGCGAGACGAGCCCCCTTCTTGTCGGCAACATCTACAATTTTTCGGAGCGCCTCGGGCATCTCCGAAAATGGCGGACGATCTTTGCGCAAGCCCAACGATGGATTGCTTAACGCAATTCGCTCTCCACCCGCTTTCAGGATCGCGTCAAATAGTTTTGCGATTGGAAGTTCAACGTGGTACGTGATACCGTCTAACGTAACAGTGCGGTCGCGTTCATTCACCGAAAGTCGGCAAGTGGTCTTGCTTTGTTCCTGCACCGATTCGACTGGCTCTTTGATATTCGTAGCGACCGTTTCATCCAGGGCAGTCACGGCGCGCTCACATTCGCTCTCGATGTAGCCATGTAGATTACGTAGTTTCTTTGCAGAGCGATTGTATTTTACGATTTCCAATGCAAACCGCTTCTCGTCTGTATCGCCGCACTTCTCCCAGATTTCCAACGCATAGAGCGCCATGAGTTCTGCCGCGGCGTGAGCCGTATACGCGGACTTGTCCGCTACACAGAATGTTCGTCCTTGGCCGTCCAGGCTTGTCTTGATCCATAGTAGCGGCGATTCACTATCTGAATGAGCGAGTTTATTCCAAACGGCAACGGATACCGCTATCTTCTCTGCGGCGCTTCGGGTCATATCGATGAACTGAATCGCCTGTCTTGTCGCTGCGGGCTCAAAATAGGGACGTGTTCCGTAGCGTGAACGCGAAAGGCCGACGGATCGACCGATATTAAAGAATTCGATCGCTCTTTCATTGCAAGTCCATGCCGCATCGCGGAACGCAACCAGTTCCTCATAGCTCAACATCATTCCGACCTCTCGTTGCCGGTCTCGAATGAAATGAACGCGGGGAAGGTGGTCGAGAATCCACCGTGTCGGCTGGCCGGCCTATCCCCACGTTCTTGAAAGTCTACCCGATCTTTGACGCGACTTCTTCCGCGAGCCCGTAGTTGCGCTCGGCGTAGATTTGCGTGATGTCCGCCGACGAATGGCCGAGCGTGACTTGTGCGGCTTCGAGACCGAACTGGCGACGGATCGCCGTAGCCGCACTATGCCGCAGTTGGTTCGGGTGCCATTCGGGCAACGGATCGAGCTTAGGCGTCGCCTCTGCACGAGCACGGTTGGCACGTGCAACCGCTCGGGCAATGGCGCGCCGATAACTGGCAACGTCGTACCGCTCGCACGGTGGCCGCTTTCGGTTCGATTTGCCACGCCGGGCGCGTTGTGATGGCGTCAGCGGTGTTTGTCGACTCTGTCGACGCGCTTCGGCTCTCTGACGTTCGCTGTCGATGGGCGAAAAGCAGAACGCGCCAGCCTCGCGGAGCATGTACGGGGCGAGAAGTGCATGCGCTTTTGGTCCAAGGGGAACACGCCGTTCCTTGCCGCGATGCTCGGTCTTGTGCCGCGATGGGCAGTACGCCCAAACCTGCCCCGTCCGATCGATGTCGATCGGCCGCAGCAAGCAGACTTCGCAGGGCCGCATGCCAGTGAGCCGTTGAAGGCGGATCATGTCGGCAACCACGGGGGACAAGTGCGGCAACGTTGCTTCGACGACGGCATCGTCTACCGGGCCAACGGGAGCCGTTTCTACCGCGGCACTTCGCCCTTGCTTGAGCCCGTTGACGGTGGTCAGGGATTGGTAGACGGCAACCGGCAATAGTTCATTCGCCGATGCCCAGGGAAACAGCCGTCGGATGTCGCCGACCAGTGAATTGATGTAGGTTCGGCTCAGTCCCGACGCGATCAAGGATTGCTGCATCGCTTGCAGCTTGAGCGGTCCGAACTCCTGCGCGGACAGTCGGCCGTACAGTTTGGCGAGCGCTGCGGTAGCCGCCCAAACTCGCTGCAAGTGCCCCGTGGGCTCACCATTCTTGCGGTAATAGGTTTTCGCCCATTCGCGATACGCCGCGGTAAGTTCGACAATGGTCACGCTGACTTGCGGAACCACTAGCTCGACCACGGGCGCGATGTTTGGCCGGGCCATCAATTCGGCGACGAACTGCCGATACTTCTCGTGGGAACGTTCGCTGCCGTGAACGCCGAGATAGAACCGTTTGCCACGATGTTGGACAAACGCTTGCCCTGTGCCCATGTGCAGTCGATACGACGGAGCCTTGGGGGAACGCATACAGTACAACCCTTTCCGATGCTGAGGGGTAGGACTACCCCTTTCCGCATCTCGTTATGGGCTGCACTGTCGACCGTCGACAGGTAAGCAACTGCTTTCAGCTATTGAACTTAAGTCAAATGGGCGTTGCTGGACTCGAACCAGCGACCCCTACCGTGTGAGGATAGTGCTCTAACCAACTGAGCTAAACGCCCGAATCGTTCTAGGCCGAGGCCACGAACGTCGGATCGTCAGTATAACCAATCTGAAAACC
>JAEUIL010000773.1 GCA_016794255.1 Planctomycetaceae bacterium
TTTCATCGACACCGGCGGCATCTCGCTCAGATGCGTGTTGCAGCAAACCGGCTTGCCGCAGTCGCCGTAGTCGGCCAAGAGCTTCGCTTCGTCGCGCACGCCGATCTGCCGCATCTCGATCCGCGTTTGAAACTCGCCCGCCAGAATCTTGACCAGTTCGCGAAAGTCGACCCGTAATTCGGACAAATAATAAACGACAATCCGCTCGCCGCCGAAAATGTGTTCGACCTCGACCAACTGCATGGGCAGTCCTAACTCGGCGACCTTCTTCTCGACGACGGCAAACTCTTCCTTTTCCTTGGCATGCAGGTGGCTCAGCTCGCGTTGATCGTCGGGGGTGACCGTGCGGATGACGTGCCCTTTCCGCGGGTCTTGCATCTGAGCGACAACCTCATCGGTCGCTTCGCACAAGACCTCGCCCACCTCGAGCCCCCTGTCGGTGCGACCGATCACTTGTGTGCCCCGGCGCAGAACCTCGCCCTGGCTGGTCGTAAAGACCCCGAGCGAACGGGTCGTACCGGTGCGAATGACGTACTTCGGCATAGCGACAAACTTTGGCAAAGCGGCGAGCGAATCAAGACGGCGAACGAAGTCGCTCGTCATTCTCGCTTGCCGACACCATCGTGGCAATGCCTGGCACGTGTTCAACAAGTGGCGGGCCTGCACCCATCACCCGCGATCCACCCGGCGACAAGACGGTCAGTGCGGCATGGATCATGATTGGCTCAAAATCACGAGCCACACGACCATCACCAGACCCAGCAACGTTAATACGCCCGCGGTGATGACGCCCAACGAGTTCTTGGTAAGCAGAATGGGTTCATTGCGCTGCAAGCGAGCAACCGTCTGACGATGTTTGAGGGCCGCCCCCAAGTTGACGATCACACCCAGTAGAACCAGCGTGACACCCACCCATGGCGAAAGCCGATATCGCGGCACCTCGAGCTTCACATCCGCGATGGCCAACTCTTGCAGAAACAGCCCGAAGCGAGCGACGACAAAGCCAAACCCCATGAGCGACAAACCGGTGCGGATCCACGCCAGGAGCGTGCGCTCGGCGGCAAAGTAGACCCGCGGATCGGTGGTTTCAGCAACAGCGACAACAGATTCCGTGGTGTTTGGCATACACGTGACTCGGCAAGGATGTGGCGACAGAACCGCGACGGGCTCAACAAGGACATCGAACACCGTGCCACCTTACGAGGCACTAGGCCGCCAGTGCAACAAGCTCGGCTGAAACAACATCACCCACCCGAGCACGAGAATCACTACGCCGCTAATCAATTTAAGGATCTTACCTTCCCGCTCTTGCAGCCGACGATGCGACAATGTGACCACAAAAGTCGTGAGCAACAGCGAGTCGTCGAGCATGTAAGCCAGATTATACAAGAGCAAATAAGCGTAGTTCTGCCAGGCGGGTAGTTCGTGCACCGTGAGGATCTGCGTGTACATCGCGGGCAAACCGGCCGTGCACAGCAGCTCAACCGTATTGACACCGATCGCCAGCACCACGGCCAAACCGAGTGCCACGCTCAGATACTTGGTCGCGACAATCTTGCGAACTCGTTCGTAAATGCCCGGCTTGACCGACTCGGGAATCGAAAGCGAGATCCCGCGTTTGAAGGCAAAACAATCTTTGATATTGATCGCACCGATAAACAACGCCACGCAGCCGAGCACGATTTGCAACGGGCGTTCGATGCCGATCAGCAGAAACATGTTCAGCCAAGCGGCCATGAAGGCGAAATAGGCCAAGCCGCTGATGAAGACAAACGTCCCCGCGATGAGCAACATCCGCAGTCGGTCGTGAACATTCACGAGCACCGAGAGCAAAAAGATCAGCACCCACATTGCACACGGATTGAAGCCGTCGATGAGCCCGATCAGAAATGTGAAGAGCGGCAGTCCCCAAGCATCGACGCTTAAATAACCCAGCCCCGGTACTTGAATGCCCCGCGGCGACTCGGTCGTCGGCAAGTCGGGCTCCGCCGCAGGAGCCGTTTCCCTTGCCGGTGGGGGCGGCGCGAGTTTAGCCGGCGGTGGAATCGCGAGCTTGGCGGGGGGCGGCGGCGCGAGCTTTGTCAGTGGCGCGGGCGCACTATCGGGAACGTCACGCGAGACGTTTGTTTCATCGCTCGCCGTCAACATCGCGAACCAGGCGAATCCCCAGGGGGCTACAGCTCGCGATTGTTGCGCGGCTGCCGGTTTGGCCGGCGCTTGTCCACGTTCAAGGATCGCTTCAATTTCACGACCAGTCGTGCTGTCGGTCTGATAGCCCTGCAGCACTTTGCCCCCCACGGCGATCACGGGCAAAAACGTCGGCGTCACCCCCACCTGCCGCGCTGCTTCGAACATCTCGGCCCGCGCGCCCGAGTCGGTGTTCAAATCTCGAATCTTGATCCGCACCCCCGGCCAACGCGCGGCCAAGCCGGTGAGAAACCGTTTCGCATCCTGACAATGCGGGCAATTCGTACGCGAGTAGACGCTGATCTCGAACAACGCGTCGATCGTGGGGCCCGACCGCTCGGCATCCGCGAAGCCCATTACAAATTGGTCAAGTGCATGAAACGCGGGCAACCCCGGCTCGGCCTGTTTGTGCAGTTTTGCGAGCCGCCAAAACTCGGCGAGTGCGGCGTCATCGGTGAGCACGTCACGTACTTCGACCTGCACGCCGGGCCTTCGCTGCGCAAACGCTTCGACATACTTTGCAGCCGCCTGACACTCCGCGTTGTCGTTGCGAATGAACACTTGCAGCCGGACGCTCCGCGCGGGATCGGGTTCGGCGAACTCGGCCGCACCCAAGATGCGCGGCGCCAAGAACAGCAGCACGACGAGCCATATGATCGTCGCCACGATCGCGCTGCGAATGTGCCCATGAGCAGGAACCGATGCGGGAAACATCTGACACCTCCTGCGGAATGCGAGTCGCTCGGCACATCGACCTCAAGTCGACACTGGTGCCTTCGCCGCATTGTAACCGCCAGAGATTGGAGAGCAATTTGTAAGCCGCTCAGAAAATCAACGCCCAAAACCGCAGAAATGGCGCGTTTCCCCCGGTCTTTACGCCTCGAATGGCTGAGTTCCCGAGCGGAGCGAGGATGCGCGGCTGTGCGTTTACGACCAGAGGAAGAAACGCGTTAAGGCGGCGAAATGTAACTCATGATCCACACGAACGGCTTGCCGGCATCGTCGATGCGAATCTCGTAACGCAGCTTGGCTTTAACCAGCGTTCGGCCCAAGACCACGCCGTAACTCAACTTCGACGGCTTGAGCGAGACCTTCACGTCGGCCGGCTTCAAACCTTGCCGCGCGATGCCGTTGTGATCCATGAGCACCGGGGTCTTCAAACGCTCGGCCACGACCGCGACCAGGTCCATTACCGGCACCTCGTCGAGTTCCACGTCGCGCACTTCGTGCAACGCCGGAATGACTTGCGACTCGGGACGATCGGCGGTCGGTGCCCAACCGATCGGCCAGAACTCAGTGGATTGCCCCGCGATATTCACCGCCAGCTCCACACGCCGTTGCAGGTTCAAACGCGGCACGAGCACCAACCCCACCGGTCGCAGCGCCGCGGCCAAAGCGGCACCCGTCGCCAGACCCCGCAGTTCGTCACGAACTTTGTTCTGGTCGCTCTTTACCATCCCTGCCGCGGCGGGATCGATCACCAGCGGTGTCCGGAGTTGACCACCGACTCCTTCCAGAAAGGAAGCGAGCGGAATGTCGAGTGTCTCGAACACGATCGACTTGGCAAACTCCTCGCGCACCGGCTTGAGTAACTCAGCAGGAATGTTGAACGGCGGGCGCGGCGCACCCAGTGCACGATCGACCCCTTCGCTGCGCAGCGTCTTGAGCCACTCCGATAGCCGAGCGCGATCGCTGAGCGTGTAGCGACCACCGGGCAACACGATCTCGTTGCGGCCGTTCAACATGCCCGTCACACGATAGCCCGCGCCGTTCTTGACGACCTCGACCTTTTCGTTGCCCGAGTTGCCGCGAATCTGCAGCGAGTCAACTTGCAAGTCGGTCAGAATGCGATACCAATCTTGCACCTGCTGACCCGCACCGCTCTCGGTGAGCAGCACGATCTCGACCCGGGCGGCCTCGACCACGACGGCACACGCGAGCAGCAGAGTAGCGCTGAGCGCAAACAGAAAACTTCGGTACATCACAGACTCTCCGCGAAGTGGCGTGAGACGATGTACCAGTATAGCACGGGTATGACGATCGTGACGAATGAGCGACCGCGCGGAACGCCCGCCGGTTGGTCGCTAATCTTGGATATCTGCCAACACACTGGCAGGTCGGCCGGGCACTTCACCGTTGCGATTGCGATGGGCAATCAATTCGGCCAAGATGCTGATCGCGATCTCCATCACGGTTTGTGAACCGATGTCGATCCCCAGCGGAGCATAGACCTTGGCCAAGGTCTCGGGCGACACCCCTTCTGCCTCCAAATCATCGAAGATCAGCTTGATCTTGCGACGCGAGCCGATCATGCCGACGTACCGCGCCCCGCGATCGCAGAGGTGAAACAAGGCCTCTTCGTCATGATTGTGACCGCGGGTGACTATCAAGCAGTACGTGTTCGCAGTCACGTCGAGTTGCTTGAGCGTCGGACCAATCTCGCCGCAGATCAAACGCTCGGCCCGGGGAAACCGCTCGGGGCTGACGTACTCTTGCCGATCGTCGACCACCCAAACGTCGAAACCCAAGTCGGGCGCGAGATTGCCGACCGCTTGACCCAAATGGCCGCCTCCAACGATGAGCAACCGGCAACGCTCGAGCATCGGCAGATACGCGACTCCGTTGGCGTTGCTGGGCCGAGGACGATCGGCAAGCGCGGGCATCGACTCGATCACACTCGTTGGCGGTGCGGCAGACGTGTGACGTGCGGCGAGCACGATTCCGGCCGGGTTCAAGAGCCAACAACTGGGCGCTTTGAGACCGCTCTTTTGCGCATCGAACACGATCGCTTCGCAGAACGCGGCTCCGGTTGTGATCAACGCGTGCAATTGTTCGAAGTAGCTGGCATCCTCGCCCGGTCGCAGCGGCTCGACGAGCACCTGCATCCGGCCGCCACAAATCAGGCCGTCGTCCCAGCCGTAGTCGTTATCGAGTTGAAACGTGAGAATCTCGGCCTCGCCCGCGGCAAAGGTGGCCAGAGCACGACGCTTGACCTCGGCTTCGACACAACCTCCGCCCAAGGTGCCGGCTTGCGAACCGTCGGGAAACACGAGCATCGCAGCGCCCGGCTTTTGCGGCGTGCTACCCCGAGTTTCGACCAAACGGCAGTACACGACCGGCTGACCCGCGGCGAGGCGAGTGAGAATTTGAGCAACGAGTTCGCGCATATCGAATCCGAAACAATGAGTAGGCGGGAAACATGGGCCGGGCGAACCCTCTCAGCATAATGCGGCGAGCGGAGCGCAACAACCGACTACGCTGGCCTCGCGTCGCAACTTCATTTCAACTTACGTTTTGCATCGCGTGATGGGGCGAGTACCATTTGCTGTCACCGTGTTGAGTACCGACCTCATTCGTTCATGGGGCGCTATGTTTCGTCTCGTTGTCTTCATTCTCCTCATGAAATGCAGTTGCGCGATCGTCAGCGCCGAGGAGATCGCGCGCCCGGCGCTGGTCGAGGAACCGCCGGCACCCGGCAAGTTCGTGCGAGTCACTGCCCCCGAGTACGCGGGAACTGCCGTGCATCATGGTCTGTATTTGCCGCGCGATTGGCGACGAGAAACCAAATACCCGGTGATCGTCGAGTACGCGCCGAATCAGGCACCGGCGTTCGGCACCACCGGCGCGGTGGCCGATTGTCGGCTGGGCTACTATCTCAGCGGCGGCGAAGGTTGCATCTGGGTCGTGATGCCGTATGTCAACACGGCCGAGAAACAGAATCAACCGACGTGGTGGGGCGACGAGTCAGCGACGATCGACTACTGCCGCAAGAATCTCGCGCGCGTGTGCGACGCTTACGGCGGTGATCGTGACTCGGTCGTGCTCGTCGGCTTTTCACGCGGCGCGATTGCGTGCGGCTATCTCGGCCTGCGTGACGACACGATCGCCGATGTCTGGCTCGCGTTTTGGCCGCACAGTCACCTCGACAGCGGTCGCTTCACCCAGGACGGTGGTCGCGAACGATTGCAACGGACCCGGGGGCGTGCGACGCTCGTGACCTGGGGCGAGACCGACAACGCCAAGACCGAAAGCCCCCGCGGTGCGGCGCTGCTCGAAGAGCTAGGCCAACGCGTAACAAAGTTCGAGATTGCCGCGACGGGTCACACCGACACCTGGATCGAACACGACGGTCCTGCCCGGCAACGGGCCCGCGCGTGGCTCGCCGAGACGTTCGAGAAACGCCCTGGCACGTTCACCCTCAGCGGTCGACTGGTGGACCGAAATGGCCAACCCGTTATCCATGCGATAGTCACCTGTGGCGACTGGCATCGCGCGAAGGTCGACGCGTCGGGCGAGTTCATCATTCGCGGACTGACCAAGGGGACGAGACCTCTACGGTTGTTGCAGGGCGATACCTCTACCGACATCAAGCCGGTCACGATCCACGCTAGCGACTTGCACTTGGGCATCACGCCGGTTGCGCCACGCTCATAAACCGCGTCCCCTGCCTTTGCCTCAGCCTGCCAGCAGCGGTCGCCCGCAAATCTTGCGGAATCTCTGTAGATTCGCGGAACGCCCAGCCGATGAACATCGCATGACAGCCACTCGGCTGCGCTCTCTCCAAGCTGAGCTATCACTGCATGTGGTGCAAATCGTGTCGGCAAGAAGTGCCTGGTCATGCTGCTCCTGGCGGCAAAGGGTTCTGCTGCGCACGTTGCCACGAGCTGATTTTGGTTGATAGCGGCAGTCCTGAGGCCGAGCCAGTCGTTGCCAGCGAACGGATCGACGAGGCACAACCCTCGGCCATCGATTCGACATTGCCCGAGTATTGGGCGTGGCAAGTCAACCAACAATTGCGACATGCCGAGCAAGTGATTCAGTCCGGCCGACGTCGTCAGTTGCCGACCGGTCAGCAATTGCGGATCGACGAGGCGTGGAAAAACGCTCAGCCCGCGGCAAGCGATCCCGTCGCGCCGCCTGCTCAGTCGCCCGACGACGAGTCGCTACTCACGTCGTTCGGCTGGTTTGTCATCTGCACCGGGGTCACCGCCTTAACGTGCGGCAGCGTGCTGATGGGCTTCTCGTTCTGGCAGGAGCGGCCCGAGCTGTGGACGGTCGGCTTGCCGATCATGATCGTCGGTCAGGTGGCGCTCGTGCTGGGGATGGGCCTGCAACTCGTAGCCCGCACGCGGGCCGAAGAAGCGTCGACGGCTCGCGGCGAGTCACCCGCCAGCGCCCCGACCACGACGCGCGAAGCGAATCGCTCGCCGCAAGAGCATTAATCGCTTACGGTACTCGGCTCACCATCGCCCCCTGCGATGCACAGGCGGTCACCTGTACGGCGGCATTGCGTGACGCCTCGCGCCATTCGTTCGCCAACACTTCGGCGACCACGGTCGATTCGCAGATCACGCAGACGGTTGGCCCCCACGAAGTCTGTGCGTAGCCGCGAACCCCCATCGTCCGCAGTTCATCGATCACCCGTTGAGCGTGCGGCGCGTAACGACCTCCTTGCGCGGCAGAAAAGCAAGCTCCGGCGAGATTGTTGAACGCTTCCAGGGTATCGCGAAAGCGCGGAAAATCACCCGCGGTGGCGGCGGGGAGCAACGCATCCAACGCAAGGCGTTGCAGTTCGGCGGTCACTGCGGGCTCGACCGGAGGCAACTGCGCGAACGCGGTGAGCTCGGCAGCCCCGTGTAGCCCCGCATCGCCGCGCGGTGTGATTAAAACGAATCGCCACTCATCGGGCAACGGAACTCGCGCCGTGAGTGGCGACAGTTCGTCAGCGCGCTGCTTGCCCGACTCGATCAACAAGCCGCCCTGAAGAAAGCCATGAGCGCCGATCGCCGAGCGCTTGCCACGACCGCAGGCGGCGACGAGTTGTTCGACGGTTGGATCGTAAACGCCTTGCAGATTTAAGATGGCTGCCGCGATCGACATGCCCAACTGCGTGCCGCTGCCCAGTCCGATATGAGCCGGGGGCGCGGCGAGAATTTCGATCTGAAACCGCGGCTCGATCTGTAAATGCTCGGCGACATGGCGTGCGAATTGCAACGCCCGATCAGCCACCGGCCCCGAGGCGGTGAGTTCCGGGGCCGCACTCAACCGCAGATGCAGCCCTGGTTGCTCGATCATCGCCCCCACGCCACCGAACTGCCGGGCGTCGGTGCGGCCGAACGAGAACATGCCAAAATGCAACCGGCTCGGAGCGTGAACTTCAACGGCGGCAGGCATGAGCAAACCGGGAGTCGAGATCAACGCTGCTCAATCGTGGGAAAATCGCCGGCTTGTTCACTGAGGGTCGCGCCGTCGTTGGGCTGGGCGATGCCGCAACGAGTCAACAGCGGCAACAGATCGTAGTCCATATCCTGCCAATCGAGCACTTGGCCCGATCGCAGGCGAATGTGAACCACATCGTACACCGGCTCGCGATCGATCCACCAGGAATCAATCTCGCCAGGATCGATGCTCTCACACCGTTCATCGCCGCGACGATGCACGAGCTTGCCCGCTTGTAGTTCGTAATGATCGGCCGGCGTGCGTTGAAACCAACTCGTCAGCCAGACCTTCACGCGTCGACTCAAAAGTCGAGTCATCTCGAAAATCCTACTCCTCAAAATGATCTGCCCGCGACTCCTTTGACGCGGGCAGGTGGCATTTTATCCGGTGATATCGACCAAGTCCAAGCGCGGGGCGGCGTTTTGCACGTGACGCTCCACAAACTCAAATGCCGCTTGCTCTTCAGCATCGCCGGTCTTGTCGACGATCACCCGCAATTTGGCGAGTTCGGCCAAGATTTGCGGTAGCGGCAGCAGATTGACCCGCGTGGCCAGAATGGCCGCTTCGAGCACGGCATGCCGCGCACGATTAAAGCCGAAAAAGTCGCGCAGCTTGCCTGACTCGACCACGCGGCAATCCATTTCGGCGCGCGGCCGGCTGTCGTCCAGATGCTCGACCTGCACGGCATACCAACGGCAGGCGTCGGACAAAATCCACCCATCGACGGTATTGGCCCGTGACATCGGCGGCAATGGGTCGACCGGTCCGAGCGCAGCCCGCGCGAGCAGGTCGACACGGTCGACCACATGAAACACTCCCTGGCCCGTACGTCGCAAATTGGCGAAGGTCAACGAGGTTTGAAATGGACGCAACAACAGGCGGCTCATCGACTCGTCGACGATTGGTCCCATCGGGGCGATGTTCACGCTGCTGTCAACGTTCGTGGTGGTCAAAATACCTTCGAGAATCACGTTAGCACTCGCACTCGTTAGAACGTGACAGGAACCGTCGGCAAAGGGAACGTAGCCAGCGGCGGGCTCAACTCGCTTTGTAAATCGGGAATCGGCGCACGACGCTCGAGCCCGGCCAACTGCAAGAAGTTCGCGAGCATGGCATGGCCGCACTCGGTCAAAATCGACTCGGGATGAAACTGCACGCCATACACCGGCAAGTCGCGATGCTGGATCGCCATGATCGTGCCGTCCGCGGTCGTGGCCGTGATCTGCATGCAGTCCGGCAGCGTCGCTCGTTCCAAGATCAGCGAATGATACCGGCTGACCGTCAACGGGCTCGGCACATCGCGAAAGATGCCGGTATCGGCGTGTTCGATGTTCGAGGTGCGACCGTGCATCGGCTGCGCGGCGCGAACCACTCGGGCTCCAAACGCTTGGCCAATCGCTTGGTGTCCGAGGCAGACGCCCAGGATCGGAATCTCGCCCGCCAGTTGTGCGACCACTTCGAGCGAGCAGCCAGCTTCATTCGGTGTGCAGGGGCCCGGTGAAATCACAATCGCCTGGGGGCGTTCGCGGCGAATGGCCGCCACGTTAATCGCGTCATTGCGAACGACGCGCGTCGGCTGATCCAGGCACTCGAAGTATCGAGCCAGATTGAAGACGAAGCTGTCGTAATTGTCGATCAGCAGAATCACAGATTACTCAAGAGCGCCGAGATTGATCGCGATCAACGCAGCGCTCGCAGTAGCCCCTCGGCCTTGTGCCAAGTCTCTTCGTATTCGCGGCGTGGCTCGGATTGGGCCACAATGCCCCCGCCGACCGGCGCCTGCCACCAACCACGACTCGCGGAGATGGTTCTTATCAGAATACTTGAGTCCAGCGACCCGTCAAATCCGTGCCAGAATAAGCTACCGCAGTAAGCCCCCCGTGCTGTGGGTTCAAGCTCGGCGATAATTTCCATCGCGCGGACTTTCGGAGCACCCGTGATCGACCCCCCCGGAAACGACGCTCGCAGTAAATCGAGCGCCGTGAGCCCCGGTTGCAATCGTCCCTCGACCGCCGAGACGAGATGTTGCACGAACTGATACGTCTCCAGCTGACACAACTGCGTGACGCGCACCGAGCGCGGCTCGCAAACTCGCGACAAATCGTTGCGAAGCAGATCGACGATCATCACGTTCTCGGCCCGGTCCTTTTCACTTTGCCGGAGTTCGTCACCGACGTACAAGTCCGCCTCGGGCATCGTCACGCGTCGCCGTGTCCCCTTGATCGGCCGAGTCTCGACGAGCCCATCGTCGACTTGCACGAACCGCTCGGGCGACGCGCTGCACAACTGCACCTCGCCCAAGTCAAAGTACGCCGCAAATGTCGCCGGGTTCCGCGCTCGCAGGCGCATGTAGAGCTGAACGGGGTCGTCGTGCGCGGGATACAGTAGCCGCTGGGCGAGGTTCACCTGAAAGATATCGCCGGCGTGGATATACTCGATCGCACGAGTGACCGCCTGGAGATACGACTCGGCAGACAAGTTGCTTGTGAGACCCGCGAGGCCGCGATCCACGGCAAACTGCGGAGCGAGTTGGCTGACGTCGAGCGGTGGTGTCGATTGTCGCGCGGGCAAGCGTGGCGGTTCGTCGAGCCAACGCAACATGTCGTGCAGTCGCTGTTCAGCGCGACGGCGGCGGGCTGACAGTTCGCGCTCGGGAAAGCCGTGCGAGATGATCCACGCTTGATTCGTGCGATGATCCCAGGCGATCACGAGGTCGTAGAGTCCGACGGCCAGCGCGGGCAAGGCAAACTCGTCGATCCGCGGCGGAGCGATCCGTTCCAACTGTCGGTTCAGATCGTAGCTGAGCATCCCCGCTGCGCCACCTTGAAACGGCGGCAGATTTGGCACGCGCGGGGCGTGCACATTCGGCTGCAATTTACCGGATACCACGCTGAGTGCATCGTTATCCGTGACGGACAGTTGAACAAACTCGAACGGGTCGACAGCTAGATACGAGTAACGTCCCAACGTGGCGTGCCGCAGCGCGCTGTCGAAAAAGATCGGATGCGGTCGCGCGGCGAGCCGTTGAAACAGCTCGGCCGGGTCGGGCGTCGGCGACAACTCATGAACCAGCGGCAGCGTATCGCTCACGATCGCGTCTCCGCATCGTCATCCGGCGTCGCCGCTGTCGTTGACCCCGGCGACACGCGCGAGTTGTGTCCCGCCGTGCTTTCAGGCCGCGTCAAGAATCCCCAATCGAGTGCTTGATCTTGGCGATAGTGCTTACCGAGCGTGAGGGCCGTGACCGCCTTAGCCAGTTCGTAGCCGAGATAAAAACTGTGCGACGGATCGAGGTTCTGGCGATTAGCTTGTTGCAACTGGGTGAACAACGTGAACGGATCGTCGCCTTTCAGGTGCAGGCCCGCGGTGATGATGTGGAGCAGGCCACCTTCGGCGAACAGACGGTAATTGTGATCCTTGATCTCATGTGACAAACGATCGAGATTAGCATCGCCGTGCTCGAGCAGTCGCGCGTCACGCAGCATGACCAGCCGCGGCTCGACGTGCTTCGGTAGGGCCCGGTGTTGCCGCGAGTAATGCACCAGCCGCCGAGCCAAATCGCATTCCTTCACGCACGATCGGGCCCAGTTGATCACCTGCGTCGTCAGCACGCTGCGAATGCCAATCTCGGCACAAAAGCCAAGCAGCATCACATTCACGCCCGCGCTGTCGACGTCGGTCAACTCGGTCAGATTGCCAATCCCCATCAGCATCTCGGCGTCGGGGTAACTCTCACGCACTTGCAGATAACGTCCGAGACTCGCCGCGAACCCGAAGCCGATCGGTTCCAGAATCGGATCGATCCGCAACCGGACGTTGTGGGTCGCCAGGAACTCGATGGTTTCGTCCAGCCCGACGAGGCCCGTGGGAACATCGGGCACGGCGATCACTTCGACGCCCCAATCGACCGCCGCGTCGCGATTCGACGAGTTGACCGAGAACACCAACTCGGCTCCGGCACGCACCGCCGGGGCAATCTCGGCGGGATTGAGACTGTCGATCGACACACGATGACCACAATCTTTGAGCGCCCGCACCACGTCGGCCACACCGGTCCACGTTTGACCGGGATCGCAACCGACATCGATCACGTCGGCCCCGTCACGCTGCAAACGCTCGGCTTGAGTCAGTATTTCTGCTAGCTCCAGCCGCGGGGCGTGATTGATCTCGGCCACGATTTCAATGTCGTGCTCGCCGTAGTTCTGCGCCGCGAGCCGAGCACGACCGAAATGCGTCGGCAGATCGCGCAGGTCTTTCGGACCACGCTCGACCGGGCGACCGACGAGTTGCTCGATCGCCGCGAGCGAGCCGTGACAATAGCCCGGCACCATCACGCGCGTCGTTTCCAGCGGAACCGGCGGGGATTGTTGACCGAGCTTACGAGCAATCCACTCGGGCGTCATCAGCGCGGCGACCGTAATGCCCAGCACCTCGATCGAGTAATCGAAGTCAGCACGCGGCGCGAGATCGGCGAGCACCGCGCGGAGCGAGAACTCGGCAAGCCGGCCGGTGATGAAGTGAATGTGTTCGCGCTCAGGCATGGTGACCCATTTGCTGCACTAGCCCGAGTGACGAAAGCCGCCGTTCACGTTCACAACTTGGCCGGTGATAAACGCGGCGCTGGGCGACACCAACCACCGCACGGCCTGTGCCACGTCGCTGGGCTCGCCCCAGCGTTCGAGCAACGATTCGAGCCGCGCCCGATTCTGCCAGAAGTCGCTGGCTTGATCGCCCCATGCGGTGCGAATCCAGCCCGGTGCCACGCAGTTGACCCGCACCTGCGGCGCGAGCGACCGCGCCAAACTCTTCGAGAATGCCATGACCGCCCCTTTGGTCGCGGCAAACAACTCGCCGCTGTCACCCGCCATGCCGTGCTCCACCTGATCCCAACCGGTGTTGACGATCACGCCCCGACCGCGGCTCTGCATACGAGCGCCGATCAACCGCGACAACCGCATGGCAGCCACCACGTCGACCTGCCAAAGCACATCGAGTTTCTCTTCAAACGACCATCGGGCCATGTCGCCGGTCAGGACATCCGCCCCCGCGTTGTTGACCCAAGCGTCGATGCCGTCGCGCCAGGACCAGGCGACTTCGACGAAGCGCTCGTGTTCGGCCTGATCGGCGAGGTCGGCCAGAATCACGGTCGCCTGACCGCCGGCATGTTCGATCTGCTCGGCGAGTTGTTCTGCCTCTTGCCGCGAACGTCGGGCGTGGATCACGACGGCCGCGCCGGCCTTGGCAAGTTCCCAGGCTGTGGCGCGACCGATGCCGCTCGACGACCCGGTGACCACGGCCACCTGACCGGCAAGTTCGTGATGAGCGGACAATTCGTGCGACATGAGAGCGATTGAGCGAGGAAGTCTGTCACGGACTTGGGCCTACGACGAGCATGTAACCATAATAGTGTGGTTAAAGCCCAGGACCATAGCCGACATCATCCCAAGATATCGACCGCTGCGACCGCTTGCCCAGCGAAAAATCCACCACCAAACTGCCTGATCCCGCCTGAATTCGTGTCAACTTTCCGCACGGATTCGATTACACTACAGGCCTGCCAGAAACTCCCTCCTTGATCCCGAGAGTTGGCGATGCTTTCGATCTGTGATCCCCGCCCGACGCGGACCTGCGCGGGTCTGCAACGACGTGAACTGCTGCGGATTGGCGCGTTGGGCTTCGGTGGCATGTTCGGGCTGCCCGAGATGTTCGCGACCAAAGCGTCGGCAGCGGGCACCAGTCTCGTGCGGGATCGGTCGGTCGTGCTGTTGTTCCTGCAAGGAGGTCCGCCGCACATCGAGTTCTTCGATCCGAAGATGAGCGCGCCGTCGGAGATCCGCAGCACGACGGGCGAGATTGCCACGAAGCATCCCGGCATCACCTTCGGTGGCACGTTCCCGCGTTTGGCGGCAATCGCCGACAAGTTTTCGATCATTCGCTCCTATGGTTAGGGCAACTCGGGTCACACCTACGAATCGGTGACCACC
>JAEUIL010000801.1 GCA_016794255.1 Planctomycetaceae bacterium
GCCAACAATGGAGGCGCGGGCACCGAATTGTGGAAGAGCGATGGCACCAGCGGCGGCACAACCTTGGTTGCGGACATCCTCCCCGGCAGTAGCGGTAGCACTCCGATCGGCTTTACGAACGTCAACGGGTCGCTTTACTTCGCAGCGTTTGGCTCGGGCATTGGTCAAGAACTGTATCGCACTGATGGAACTTCGTCCGGTACCGTTCTGGTACGCGATGTTTTTAGTGGCAGCGCGACCGGTGTTACCGTCACTTCGATACAGCGAATGGGCAATATCGGCGATAATGTGCTCTTCACCGGCAACGATGGTGCGAAGGGCCGGCAACTGTGGAAATCCGACGGCACGAGCGCCGGCACCAGTTTGGTTCACCGCACGAACACAGCCACCGAAAACCTGAACATTGGTACCGGCAATTTCGTAACGATTGGCTCCACCGCCTACTTCACGGGCGACAATCTGACATATGGCCGTGAGTTGTGGAAGTCCGATGGCACGGCCAGCGGTACGACGTTGGTTGCCGATATATTTTCCGGCGCCGGTTCATCGTTCGCGACCAACTTCACGCTGGTGGGAAATCTGCTGTACTTTACCGCCAGCAACACCACCAACGGTACCGAGCTGTGGGTTAGTGACGGCACCTCGTTGGGTACACGCATGGTACGCGACATTCGTTCAGGAAGTTTCAGTTCCGCTCCGTCAAGACTCATTAACTCAAACGGCATACTACTTTTCTCTGCTGACGATGGCGTCAATGGCAGCGAACTGTGGCGCAGTGATGGTACCTCGCTGGGCACGGTGATGGTGCGGAACATCGGCTCGGGCAGCGTCGGCTCTTCGATTACCAACATGGCTAGTGTCGGGGGCATCGCCTATTTCTGGGCCAACGACAGCCTTATCGGTAGCGAGTTGTGGCGTAGCGACGGAACCAGTGCTGGCACGTATCTACTCAAGGAACTTGCTGCCGGGTCCGCATCATCCTCGATCACAACCTACTTCACTTATGGCAGTCGGTTGTTGTTCCGCGCCACCGATCCAATTAATGGCGATGAGTTGTGGGTGACCGACGGAACGAGCAGCGGTACCACGTTGTTGCGAGATATCTACACCGGAACGTTAGGCAGTTCGACTGCCAATTTCATGATTTACAACAATCAGGTGTTATTCTCCGCGACCTCACCCGCTCAATCGCAAGAACTCTGGATTACCGACGGCACCACCACTGGCACGCGTCTGGTCAGAGATATCTATTCCGGTTCGGGTCCTAGCAACCCGGGTTGGCTGACTGAGATGAACGGCTTGGTCTATTTTTATGCTGGAAGCGTCACGGGGCCCGGGCTGTGGCGGACCGATGGTACGAGCGCCGGAACGACTCCGGTCTATGACGCGTTCTGGTATCCGCGCGAGTTCATCAACTTCGGTGGCACCCTGTTTTTTTCCGCGGCCAAGCAAAATAGTGACGGCTTTGAGCTCTGGAAGAGCGATGGCACCAGCAGTGGCACGACTCGCCTACCTGAGATTGCGGTTGGCCCACTCGATTCCAGCCCAACCAACTTCCGCATCTTGGGCAACACGCTGTACTTCCGAGCCTTCGAGCCCAGCACGGGCTGGGAACTTTGGCGCACTGACGGCACTTCAGCCGGCACCATGCTCGTCCAAGACAAATACCTGGGCATGGGCGATCTTTACCCACAGCCGCTCGCGGTCGCCAACGGCAGCATGTTCCTGACGGGATTTGATCCCCGCTTTGGCAACGAGTTGTTTTTCTATAGCGACCTGCCGCCGACCACCACCGGCATTCCAAGTTTTGATGTGCCCAGTTTGACCGCCAGCACGAGCCTCGATCTTAAACCGTATTTTGCCGACGACGTCACCGTTCCGTCGGGGCTGTTTTATACGATTGACAGCGTGTCGAACCCCGCACTCTTCACGTCCACAACGATCGACGATGCGACCAGTACGCTGATATTGCAGTATGCCACGGCCGCCGTGGGCGATTCGAGCATCACGATCCGAGCCACCGATGGCGCGGGTCAATCGGTGACTGCGAGTTTCACGATCCACGTCGGTCTGAGCGTCAACGATCCTCCGCTTAACAATGTCGGGCCTGCGAAAACTGCGATCGAGGATGCGACGAGTGCTATCACCGGCATTTCCATTCTTGACAATGACGCTGGCTCTGCGCCCGTTCAAGTCATGTTGTCGGTCCCCAGCGGCTCGTTGTCGATCAGCGGCTTGACGGCTGGCACGATTCAAGGCAATGGCACGGGCACGCTGACATTGCAAGCCACGGTGACCGATCTCAACGCCGCGCTTGTCAGCGGTCTGAGTTTCACGCCGGCTGCAAATGAGTACGGCGCGATCCCCTTGACGATCACCACAAACGACCTGGGCAATTCCGGCGATGGCGGGGCGCTCGTCGACACCGATACTGTCGCCATTAGCATCGCCCCGATCAATGACGCGCCAACGCTGACGATGCCTTCGACGGTGACCACGATCGAAAACGTCGCCGTCGCCGTCTCGGGCATTTCGATCTCGGATCTCGATGGAGCGGACACGGTCGTCAGTCTCACGCTGTCGACGGCCAATGGTATTTTCAATATCAACTCTGCGATTCCTGGTGGAATCAGTGGTCTTCATACCGTCGGTAATGGCAGCGGCAACGTCATCATTACGGCACCATTGAGTTTGATGAACACCACGTTGTCGAACGCTTCTGGATTACAATTCGTGCCCACTACTAATTTCGCCGGGACAGCCACGCTCACAGCTACGGTAAATGACTTGGGCAATGTCGGCGGGGGCGCTCTGACCGATGTGGATACGGTTCTGATTACGGTTGCCGGTGCCAATGACCCGCCGGT
>JAEUIL010000829.1 GCA_016794255.1 Planctomycetaceae bacterium
CAATGGCATCCCGCGTTTGGTCGGCGGCATCGACGAACAACAGGAACAAACGCAAGAGGGCTTTGGCTACAAGTGGCAACGGACTCCGAAGTTCGGCGCCGAGCCGGGCCATTTGGCGATGACCCTGCAAGCGTATCGCGAGTGGTTCGGCATCGAAAAGCCGGAAGACTTTGCCGTACACATGAAGGGCAAAACTCTGCTCAACGCCGGCTGCGGCTGCGGTCGCAACGAGCATGTCTGGGGACATCTGCCGGCCCGAGTCGTCGATCTCGATATCTCGGCAGCGATCGACGTGGCGCGCGGCAACTGGGGACACGACCCACGCTATCAGTTCGTGCAGGCCGACGTGCATCACATTCCGTTTGCCGACGGCACCTTCGACGTGGTTTGGAGCGAGGGCGTGTTGCATCACACGCCGAACACCAAAGCCGGCCTGAAGAGCTGCGTGCGGGTGCTCAAAGAAGGCGGTCGCATCTTGTTCTACGTCTATCGTCAGAAGGCGCCGCTCCGTGAGTTCGCCGACGATCATATTCGCCGCTTGGTCGCCGACATGAGCCCGGCCGACGCTTGGCAAGCGCTCGAGCCGCTCACGAAAATGGCTCAAGCGTTCGCCAACTTGAAGGTGAACGTCACGATTCCCGAGGACGTCGAGTTGCTCGGCTTTAAGGCGGGCACCTACGACGTGCAACGGTTTATGTACTACAACGTCATGAAGTTCTTCTGGAACGACGGGCTGTCGTTCGACGAGAACGTGCATCTGAACTTCGATTGGTACTATCCGAAGTATTGCTGGCGGCACACGGCCGAAGAGGTCCGCGGCTGGCTCAAGGAGTTCGGCCTGCGCGAAGTGAAACTGTTCGAGGCCGACAGCGGTCTCGGCGTCATCGCGGATAAGATCAAGCGCTAATTCATGTAGTGTGCCATGCCCATGTCTTCATGGGCATGTTTCCTGGTGAAAACGCGCGTCCACGAAGGTGTGGACCTGCCATACATTAGCAGGTTTCACGACCGGTCCTAGCTGTGAGTTGATCGTCGAGCCAATCCGTGTCACCATAGAGTGACTCACGCGAGGAATGCCGACATGGTATCTGCACAGAGGACTTACACGATGCTCGGTAACGAGACACTGTGGAGCGTCGCCGTGCGCTGCCATGAGGCGCTCAAGACCGCCGCGTTGCCGCATGCCATCGTGGGCGGGGTCGCCGTCTGTTTGCACGGTTACCAGCGCAACACGGTCGACCTCGACCTGCTCGTGCGTCGCGATGAGACCGACGCCGTGCGCAAAGCACTCGAGGACGCCGGGTTCGTTTACTCGTCCGAGAACGTTGAGTTCCGTTCGCCCGAGGGCATTCCGGTGCAGTTACTGTTGTCTGCCGACCTGGCGGGCAAAGGTTTGGAAGTCCGGCTGCCCGATCCTGCAGAGGAAGCTTCGATTGCGATGATCGAGGGCCTGCCGGTCGTCACGCTGGCCCGACTCATCGAGTCCAAGCTCGCCTGCGGGCAGGGTAACCTGCGTCGCACGCACAAGGACTTTGCCGATGTTGTCGAACTGATCGCTCACCATAACTTGGGCCAATCGTTCGCGCGGTTCTTGCACAAGTCGTTGCGACAAACGTATCGCGAGCTCGTAAAGTCGGCTCGTGGCGGCGAGTGAAGGTGGCCGTGTTATCTCTACGCTCACGGGTCGTTCCCATGCCTCTCAATCGTCGACAAGCTCTACTGG
>JAEUIL010000001.1 GCA_016794255.1 Planctomycetaceae bacterium
ACTCACTTACTCACTTACTCACTTACTCACTTACTCACCACAGATTTCCGTACATCAGGAACCAGCCGGGGATGGCGCCCCACACTGTGAGACGCATCATGAACTGGCACCATATTCTCTGTCGCTCGACACTCGGCCTGGCTCTCATTGCCGGGCAGCTTCACGCTCAGGAACCGGCTCAGCCCGCCGCACCGACGTTGCCGCCGCCGCGTGATCCCGTGATCCGCGTGCTCGTGCAGACCAATCCGTCGACGCCGTCGGCATTGGTCAAACTGATCACCACGCTCACCGACTTGCGCGAAGGACGCTATGCCGTTCCGTTCGTGCAGAAGCTGATCGATTTGAATCTCGACGACGAACAACTCGCCGCCCTGCATCGCGAAGTTGGCTCGGCTTTCTTTGTGAAGATCAGCGCTCAGCCCGAGTTGCAGCCGATCGGAGCCCAGTTCGCCAGCGATGCTATGACGCGGATCGATACCCGCGCGCGAGATCCGCAGCGGTTGGCAGGTTTGATCGAGAAGCTCGGCGATCCCGCGCCGGGCGTAAAGCGGTTGGCGCTCGCCGAACTGCAACAAGGCCGCGATGCCGCCGTGCAAGCGCTGCTGACCGTGCTTGTCGACGATGCCCAGACCGACGCTCATGCCAACGTGCAGTACGCGCTCTCGATCTTTGGCAGCGAGGCGTTCGCGCCGATCGCCGCCTTGGTGCGTGATGGCAGCGACGCGATCAAGCAACGAGCCATCAACGTGCTCGGGAGACTCGAGCATCCCGACGCACCGATCTATGCGTTGGGCCCCGCCTTTCTGCCGAGCAGCAGTCCCGCGCTCCGCGCCGCAGCGTTGAACGTGTTGCGCGGCCGAGGTGAGTTGACCGCCAGCGACGCGGGGTTCGAACTCTACAAGTTTGCCAACGATTACTACACCGGCAAACGCACCCTGTCGGCCGATGAGTCGGGCTTCACCTCGATTTGGAAATGGGATGCCGACGCAGGGCAACTAGGTCAAACGAAGATCCTGGCTCAACTCGCGACTGCCCAGCAAGTGCTGCGATTTGCCCGCGATGCCCGCACGTTGTTGCCGCAGAGCGTCGAAGTGCGGCGGCTGTATCTCGGTGCGCTCATCGAGGCGAAGCAGTCGGCCGCGATGACCACCGAAGGCGAGGCCAATCCGCTCGTCGCCGAGCTTAAGAACGAAGGAGTCGACGCGCTGCTCGATCTGATCGACAACGCGATTCAAACGGGTCGCAATCGAGTCGCGTTCACCGGCTTGACCACGCTCGGCGAGGTGGCCACGCCCGACATTCTGCGGACCGTTGACGGTCGTGCGGGCTTGGTGGCCCACGCGCTCCGCAACCCGCGCCGCGAGATTCGTTTCGCCGCGCTCGACGCCGTTGCGAAGCTCGGGCCGACCGACGTGTTCCCCGGCTCGTCGTATGTCGCCGAGACGGCTGACTATCTGTTGCGTACCACAGGCCGACCTCGGGCGCTGGTCGCCGATCCGCGCGTGCTCAACGCCCCGGCCCTGTCGGGTATCGCGGCCAATCTCGGCTTCCGGCCGGTTGTGGCCCATGATGCTCGCAGTACCGTGCGGACCGCCATTCAGTCGGGCGATATCGAGCTGATTCTGATCGACATGCTGCTCGCCGCGCCGAGCTCGGGCCATTTGATTTCATCGTTGCGACGTGATGCGCGGACCGCCACCGTGCCGATCGTGATCATTACTTCGGAGCCGGACGATGTGCCCCGCGCCGAGTCGATCGCGCGGCAGGCGGGTTTCGCCGCCACGGTTTCGGCCGACGGCGACTTGGGTGACTTCCGCGCTGCCGCGACCTCGGCGGGTGTGGTCCCCAGCACCGGGCTGTTGCGCGTGAAACAAGCCAAGCAGGTGCTCACGTGGTTCGCCGCGCTCGACGTTCCTGCCCGGCAACGCTACGGATGGCAACAGCTCGAGGCGGCACTGCTGGAAGCGCTCGAACAACCCGAGTTGGCGCCGCTCACCGCAAAGCTGTTGGGCGAGTTCAGTTCGGTGACCGCGCAGTCGGCGCTGGTCAACTATGCCAGCTTCGTCGGACGTCCGATCGAACTGCGAACTGCCGCGGCGAATGCGTTTCGCGCGTCGGTCAAGCAGTTTGGCATTCTGCTCACGAGCCAGCAGATGTTGACCCAATATGATCGTTACAACGCCAGCGAACGTCGGCCGAAAGCCGAGCAAGATGTGCTGGCCTCGATTCTCGACACACTCGAAGGCGTGGTGCCACAGGCGGGGCCCGCGACTTCGGCAACTACCCCTAAACCAGCGGAGGGCGAGCGTGAATAAGGCATCGATGCCATGCGAATTCAGCCGTCGTGATTCATGAGTTCTGCAGGATGGAAAGCCAAGAAGGCTCAACAATTGTGCGATGGCTTGATCGGTTCCGGACCCGCCATGCAGCGCGTGTATCAACTCACGCGCCAAGTCGCCAAGAGCAACGCCTCGGTGCTGCTTGTCGGCGAGACCGGCACGGGCAAGGAACTGGTCGCGAAAGCGATTCATGAGCTCAGCCCGCGTGCCCATGCGCCGTTTGTGCGTGTGAACTGCGGCGCTTTGAGCGAGAGCTTGCTCGAAAGCGAACTATTCGGCCACGTGCGCGGCGCGTTCACCGGAGCGATCGAAAGTCGCGCCGGCCGTTTCGAGGCGGCCGACAGCGGCTCGATCTTTCTGGACGAGATTAACTCGACCACACCCAAGCTCCAGGTCAAGCTGCTGCGGGTGCTGCAAGAACGCGAGATGGAACGTGTCGGCGATAGCAGCACGATTCGCGTCGATGTGCGCGTCATTGCGGCGAGCAATCGCGAATTGACCGCCGAGATCGAGGCCGAACGGTTTCGCGAGGACTTGTATTACCGGTTGAATGTCGTGGCGATTCCGCTGCCGCCGCTGCGTGAGCGCCGCGAGGATATTCCCGAGTTGATCGAGTATTTCCTCGAGATCTACAACGAGCGGAACGATACCTCGATCGTGCATGTGCAGAAGGGCGTGCTCGATGCGATGCAAAGCTATCACTGGCCGGGCAATGTGCGCGAGTTGCAAAACTATATCGAACGGGCCGTGGTCATGGCCCCGGGCGACGAGTTTACCGTCGACCTGCTGCCCGACGTCGTGCTAGGCAAGAAGTCGTTGCGAACCACCCGGTACCGTGAACCTGACCTCGAATCGCTGACCTCGGAACTGGTACAATTCGGCATTAACTCGGCCGGTCCGAACGAGGACAACTTGTTCGCCAAGATCGTCAATCGGGTCGAACGTGAGTTGATCGCCCAGGTGATGGCCGAGTACGACAACGTGCAAATCAAGGCCGCCGCCCGCCTCGGCATCAATCGGAACACGTTGCACAAGAAGGTGAAGGATTACGGGTTGGAAGAGAGTAATGAGTGAGGAAGAAGTGGTTAGTGGTTGGTGATTAGTGGTTGGTTTTGGAAAAGCTGCTTCACGAATCCCGTCTTCACTCCCCACTCCGAATTCCCCACTCCGCATTTCCTGCCAGCCACTACCCACCAATCACTTCCTCCCCTATGCTCCAAGGCATCAGCATCACCTGTTTCGCCGCGAGTTACTCAGTCGCGTTGGCCCTCGAGGTCTCGCGGCTGTGGTTTCGTAGCGGCGTGCGCGGCGCGGTGATGATCGGCTTCGCGGCGGCAGGGTTGCTCGCGCACACGTTGTTCCTCACGTATCGGGCCATGACCGCCGTCTCGGCTCCGCTGTCGAGCGAATATGATTGGTATCTGATCGCGGCTTGGTCGCTGGCGGTGCTGTATCTGTATTTGACCGTCTGTCATCCGAAGAACGCGTTCGGGCTGTTCACGCTGCCCGTGGTGCTGGCGTTGATTGCCGTCGGACGCTGGTTTGCCGACGATGTGCCGTTTCCCGTCACGCAAGCCGCGACGTATTGGGGCTTGATTCACGCACTGTTTCTGCTGCTGGGCTATCTCGCGGTCATCATCGGCTTTGTCGGCGGTGCGATGGCGCTGGTGCAGACCTATCGGCTCAAGCACAAACAGCAACAGCCACAGGGGCTCAAGCTGCCGAGTCTCGAATGGCTCGAACACTTGAACCATCGAGCGCTCGTCGTTTCGGTCGCGATGTTTGCCGTGGGCTTGCTCTCCGGCGCGGTGCTGAATGCGGTCAATCGCAAGAACCAAGTCGATCAGTTGGCGTGGAACGATCCGATCGTGTGGTCCTCGACGCTCGTGCTCGCTTGGTTGGCGGTCGCGGCGGGCTTTGTCACGTTCTATCGACCGGCCCGGCAGGGTCGCAAAGTGGCGTATCTGACCGTCGTGAGCTTTTTGTTTCTGGTGCTGACGATCGCCGTGCGGTTGATGCTGCCCACGGGTCACGCTCCGGCGAAACAGGCTGGGGGAATGGAACCACAGAGGCACAGAGGACACAGAGAAGAAGAGCGAGTTGTGTTGAACTCACAACACCTGCTCTCCGCGCTTCATCCTTCATCCCTGATCCTTCCGCCTTTCTCCTCTTCCTCTCTGTGTCCTCTGTGCCTCTGTGGTTCAATCGTCCCCTGTCCCCCGACGGAGGACCGCTCATGAAGGTCCAACTCGTCGGCTGCTCGCATCATCAGTCGAGCGTCGAGGTGCGCGGGCGGATCGCGTTCAACAAGTTGCAGGCCGAGCAGGCCCTGGACGTGCTGCGCGAACGGTTCCCGGGTGCCGAGGCGGTGCTGCTGAGCACGTGTAATCGCATCGAACTGTACACCGCGGCCGAGGATCAAGACGCGGTCCCCAACCATCATCAGATCGCCGAGTTTTTCGCCGATTTTCATGGCGTGCAAGTGCGCGACGTGTTCGACGAATTGTTCGAACGCTCGGGCGAGGATGTCGTGCGACACCTGTTCACCGTCGCCGCGAGCCTCGACAGCATGGTGATCGGCGAGCCGCAGATTCTCTCGCAGGTGAAGCAAGCCTACGAGGTCGCCCAGCTGCACGACAGCACGGGCCCGCTGACGCATCAGATGTTTCAAGCGGCTCTCCGTGTAGCGAAACGGGTCGCCACCGAAACGGCGATCAACGAACGGCGCGTGAGCATCCCCAGCGTGGCGGTCAGCGACTTTGCCAAGAACATCTTCGAACGGTTCGACGACAAGCGGATCGTGGTCATCGGCGCGGGCGAGATGGGCGAAGAGACGCTGCGCTATTTGATCGACGAGGGGGCTCGCGATGTGACGGTGCTCAACCGCAGTTTCGCGCGGGCCGAGTCGTTGGCCGAGCGGATGAACGGGCAAGCCGTCGCTTGGGAAAGGCTCGACGAGATGCTCGTCGCCGCCGATCTGATTATCTCGACGACCGGCGCCGAGGAACCGATCATCACGCTCGATCGCTATCGCAAGATCGAGGCTCAGCGTTACCAACGCGATCTGTTCATGCTCGATCTGGCCGTGCCGCGCGATATCGATGCGGCCGTCGGCGATTGCTTGAACGTGTATCTGTACTCGCTCGACGATCTGGGCAAAGCGTGCGAGGCGAACCGCTCGGCACGCGACAAAGAGTGGCCCAAGGCGATGGCGATCATCGAGGACGAAACCTCGCGGTTCATGTCCGACTTGCATCACCGCGCCACCGGCCCGATCATTCGCCGGGTGCGTCAGGGTTGGCAAGGTTGGAAAGATGACGAGCTCAAGCGGCTGTTCAACAAGCTCGGCCATCTCGGCGAGCGCGACAAGGACGAGATTCGTCAGTCGTTCGATCGGCTGATGAACAAGCTGCTACACCCGCCGCTCGAGGCGCTGCGCGACGAGGCGAAAGACGGCACGCCGACCGGGCTGCTCGAAGCGTTCAAGCGGCTGTTCATCAAGGATTGAAAAGGGTTGCCCCGTAAACGCGCGAAACCGCAAGCGAGTTTCGATCGCGGGTGACAGTGGTGACTTGTCACGGTAGGTGACGGTCCACGGTCGGCAATCGACGCGGTTCGCTTGCGGTTTCGCGCTATCGTTTGCGAAGCTCGCAATCGGGATCGACTAGACTTCCTTGGCGTTGATCCACGACATCAGCCGACGCAACTGACGGCCGACCACTTCGATCGGATGGTTGCGCTCGCGGCGACGAACCGCCTTGAACGAAGCGGCGTTCGCCTTGTTCTCAAGAATCCAATCGCGGGCAAACTTGCCGGTCTGGATCTCTTCGAGAATCTTCTTCATCTCGCGCTTCGTCTCTTCGGTGACGATCCGCGGGCCGCGGGTGTAATCGCCGTACTCGGCCGTGTTCGACACGCTGTAACGCATGTAGTTCAAGCCGCCTTGATAGAACAAGTCGACGATCAGCTTCAACTCGTGCATGCACTCGAAGTACGCCATCTCGGGCTGATAGCCGGCTTCGACCAACGTCTCGTAGCCCGCCTTGACGAGGGCGCTGACACCGCCGCACAACACGACCTGTTCGCCGAACAAGTCGGTCTCGGTCTCTTCGGCAATCGTGGTCTCGATCACGCCGGCGCGGGTGCCGCCGATGCCCTTGGCATAGGCCAAGCCGATGCGGCGGGTCTCGTCACTGGCACCGGTGCCCAAGGCGATCAAGCACGGCACACCGCCGCCCTTCTCGAACTCGCTGCGGACCAAGTGCCCCGGGCCTTTCGGAGCGACGAGCAACGTATCGACGCCCGGCGGGGGCTCGACTTGACCGAAGTGCAAGTTGAAGCCGTGCGAGCACATCAGCACGTTGCCCGGCTTCAGATTCGGCCGGACGAATTGACGGTAGATGTCGCCCTGCACCTCGTCGGGGAGCAGCATGTTGACGATATCGGCCTTGTTGGTCGCCTCTTCGACCGGCATCGGCTCGAACTTGTGGCTCTTGGCCAGATCGTAGTTCGGGCTGCCCGGACGCTGACCGATGATCACGTTGCAACCGCTATCGCGCAGGTTCTGGGCCTGAGCGTGACCCTGCGAGCCGTAGCCCAGGATCGCGATCGTCTTGTTCTTGAGCACACTGAGGTCGGCGTCTTTGTCGTAGAAAATCTTGGCGGCCATGATGGGGTAAGAGTGGTTGGTGGTTGGTGGTTAGTTGTTGGATGGTGGTGTTTCGTGTTTGGTATTTGGTCTTTCGTATCGGGGGTTGGCGTCGAGCGTTCGCAGTCGGTCTTGCTAAACACCAAACACAAAACACCAAACACTCTCTCGCTAAAAATGCCCCAAATCGGTCGTGTCGACCGTGTCGTCTTTCAGCACGTCGTCGCGTAGTTGGCCGCTGCGGACCATCGCAATGCGACCGCTGCGGACCAGCTCTTTGATGCCGAACGGACGCATGAGACTGATAAACGCTTCGATCTTTTGCTCCTGCCCCGAGATCTCGATAATGACCTCTTCGGGCCCGACGTCGACAATGCGGCCGCGGAAGATCGAGGCCAGCTCTTGCACTTCGCCCCGTTTGCCGGGTGGAGCGGCGATCTTGACCAGCATCAGATCGCGCTCGACGAAGTTTTTCGAGCTGATGTCGTCGACGCGGACGACTGTGACGATCTTTTCGAGCTGCTTCCGCACTTGGGCGAGCACGTGCTCATCGCCGACCACGACAAACGTCATCCGCGAGAACTGCGGATCCTCGGTTTCGCCCACGGTCAGACTGTCGATATTGTAGCCGCGCGAGGCGAGCATCCCGGAAACGTGCGCGAGCACGCCGGGCACATTTTGCACGGTGGCCGAAAGCACGTGGCGCATGCGATGCATCGGGTCGGAACTCCGGACAGGAAAATAAACCCTGAAAATAGTTGCCCGAACAAAGACCGACAAGGGGGCGGACCGCAGCCCGGTCGACAAACCAGAAAAAAGCCGAGCCGGTTAGCGTAAACCCGGCGACCCGTCCCGCGGAAGCGACGGTTTCGATCACAAACCAAACCTGCTAGCGACGTGGCAATCCTTGACACCCCTCTCGGCGGCGGCACACAATCGAACGTAGTTTCTGCTCGTCTTCGCACTGTCTTGGCGCTGCGCATATGTCTTTCCGTGATTGCCGCTGGTGGGTCGCGATTCTGGTGTTGGTCGGCGTGGGTGCCACGACCGGCTGTGGACAAGGCGAATACAATCGCCGGCTCGATGCCGCGATCCAGGACGCCGGTTATCGTTCGCGCTACGGGGTGCTCGACAGTCAACCGACCGTCTGGAGCGACTTGCCGTTTCAGATCCGCTTGCCGTGGACACTGACCCGTCCGCGCGTCCGCAACAACTCGAAGTACCTGTGCCTGCGTCCGGCCCCCGGTGCGATTGTGGTGAATGAGCAACGTTTGCAACCGAGTTGGGTCACGTTGCCCGGCGCGATAATCACGTATCAAGGGATCGCCGAGAACGGCGGCACCGGTTCCGAAGCTGCGTATTCACTGCATCTCGCCGCGGCCAACATCGGTCAAGCCGCTGACGAAACCACGCTCGACAAGCTGCGCGACGATATCAAAGCGGCCTGCCCCATGGACAAAGGGATCGCCTGGAACGATGTCGAGTTGGAAACCATCGATCATCAGAAGTTGAAGATGCGTCACCTGCACGCCACGGGCGAAGGTTCGATCAGCTTCGAGGGCTACGCCGACGCTGCCGCCTTGTACAAAGGTCCGATGACGCTCGATCTGTACACGACTAAGATCGGCGATTACCGCGTGTTCATCGCCTGGTGGATCCCCGAGCGACTCAAGGACAAAGTGCCCGTCGAGACCATCGGCAAACTCACGGTTAGCACGCTGCAGCCGTTGTTTTAGGAGAGGTGGGGTGGGTGAGTAGGTGAGTAAGTGAGTAAGTAGGTGTGAGTGTGCCATGCCCACGTCGCGTGGGCATGCGGGTGCGGGGTGGTTCTCGCACGCTGTGTTACCTTGGACGCCGTTTCCACGCATTCACCTACCCGGGCTGCCCCGCGTTGCCTCGTGCGCTACAATACAGTGCGTTCCACTCCGGCCGTTCGCACGAAGAGCGACTATGACCAATCGCAACACTCTCGGCGGTGTCATCCATACGTACCAAAAGTACGACCCGAAGCACTTCCCGCCGCCGACGCAGCCGCCGCCGGATGTCGTGAGCTCGGCGTTTGAGCATCTGCTCGCAATGGGCGACATGCGCGAACTGACCGAGGAAGAGATGGCCCGAGCCGTGCAGATCGACCCGAGCCAGATCGCCGGGTTGGGGCCGAGCCTCGAATCGTTGCGTCAGATTCTGCTTGAGCGGAAACTGAAGATTCTCGCGACCTACGAGACCGCGCGGGTACAGGCCGAGGCGAAACAAGCCTATCGCACCTCCGGCGAACGGCTCACGCCCCCCGCCCAATTCCGCGATGCATATCAGCGGATGTTCGAGCAAGAGCAGCTGCGCGAGTTCGAGCGGCTGTGGTATCGCGCCGGCGGCGAGAAGTCGGGCTTTGCTCGGCATCTGCTCAGCGTGGCGGCCAAGCTCGCCGACAAGTATCAGATCGACGAACTGATCGCGAAGTACACTTTCACCGGCCGCGAACGGCTCTCGATTCCGCAGGCCCTCGAAGTCAAAGAAGAACTCGAACGGATCGACGAGTTGCTCAAGCAGTTGGAAGAAGCCGCCAAGACCGCTCAGATCGGCATCATCGATCTCGAAGCGCTCTCCGAGTACGCCAATCCCGGCGACATGGAACAGCTCAACGCGCTACAGCAGCAGATTCAGGACTACGTGCGCGAACAGGCCCAGCAGCAGGGACTCGAACGGACCAAACGGGGCTATCAACTCACGCCCAAGGCGTATCGCTTGTTCCAAGGCAAGCTGCTCGAACGCATCTTCAGCGAGCTGCAAGCCTCGCGTACCGGTCGGCACGCTGGGCCGATCATCGGCGAAGGGGCCGTCGAGTTGCCGCTGACCAAGCCGTACGAGTTCGGCGACTCGGTGGCGCAGATGGACATTCCCTCATCGTTCGTCAACGCATTGTTGCGACAAGGGCCGAGTGTTCCCGTGCGGCTCAAGCCCGAGGACATTGAGATCCACCGCACGCGCAACTCGCCCAAGTGCGCCACGACCGTGCTCATGGATATGAGCGGCTCGATGCGTTACGGCGGGTTGTATATCAACGTCAAACGAATGGCCCTGGCGCTCGAAGGACTCTTGCGTCGCGAGTACCCCGGCGATTTTTTACGATTCATCGAAGTCGCTTCGTTTGCCAAGCCGGTCCCCACGGGCGATGTCGTCTCGCTGCTCCCCAAGCCGGTGACGATCTTCGATCCGGTCGTGCGGTTGCGTTACGACATGAGCAAGCCCGAGGCGCGTGAGTCGGCCGTGCCGCCGCATTTCACGAATTTGCAGCACGGTTTGCAACTGGCGCGGCGATACCTGACCTCGCAAGACACGCCGAACCGGCAGGTGATTTTGATCACCGACGGGTTGCCCACGGCGCACTTCGAGGCCGAGACGTTGTACCTGCTCTACCCGCCGCACCGTCGCACCGAAGAGGCGACGATGCGCGAAGGATTTCTCTGCCAGCGCGAGGGGATCACGATCAACATTTTCTTGCTGCCGAGTTGGTCGCAGACCGAAGAGGACGTTCGCTTTGCATATCGACTGGCCGACTCAACCCAAGGCCGCGTGTTCTTCACCGCCGGCAAGGATTTGGATCGGTATGTGGTTTGGGATTATGTGCAGAGAAGGCGGATGATCGTGGGTTAGCGGATACTTGTCGGCGCGAAACCGCAAGCGAACTGCGTGAGGGCGGTGACTTTTAGTATCTCCTCACTCTGCTCTTCTCTCTGTGTCCTCTGCGACTCTGTGGTTCATCTGTCTTCTGTATCGCGATCAACTACAGACTCTTCAAAAACCTCACGCCGTCGCCAATCTCGTCGATCGCAGCGCGAGCGCCGCGGCGTTCGAGTGAAAACCAACCACGATAATTGCGTTCTTCGAGAGCGCCGAACACGCCGGGCCAATCGACCGACCCGCGACCGAGCGTCACCTCCATCCCGCGGCCCGCGGCGCGATCACGCACACCGTCGTGAACGTGCACGTGGCAAATCTCGCTGCCGAGCGCCGTGATCGCGTCGTCGACACTGTGACCGTTCACGACCAAGTTGCCGGGATCGAGCGCGATACCGATCGAGCCGCTGGGTAGCGCGTCGTAAAGCTTCTTCAAGCTCGGGCCACTCTCGCTGCCGGTCTCGGCACACAAGATCGCGCCGTGACGCTGACCCGCTGTGCCGAGATCGCGGAGCACCTCGACGAGCAACGTGAACTCGGGGTCGTTCACGTCATCGGGCACCAGCCCCACCTGATTGATCACCCACGACGCGCCGAGTTGCTGCGCGATGCCCATCACTTGCTGTGTAGCGTCGACGCGGCGGTCGAGCTCGTCGGTGACGTTGTATCCCCGCCGCGTGATGAACGACAGCGCGACGACTTTCAGCTCTAGATCTTCGAGCCATTTGCGAATCTGCCGGATCCCGGTGCGCGACATTTCGCGAATATCGAGCTCACTGCGAGCGTCAATCTCGACACCGGTGGCGCCCAGCCGTTTGGCTTGTTCCAACGCGGCTCGCAACGGCAACCCGAGACACGCGGTTTGAATGGCAATTTTGAGCGGCAACACGAAGCAACCTTCTGCGTACGAATGAAGCGTGAAAAGTCAGAACGCCCGAGCAGCTCGCTCTTCCGTAGGACGGGTCTCCAGTCCCGTCCAAGTCCTTTCAAAGGGCCAGGACGGGACTGGAGACCCGTCCTACGGAAGACGGCGAGTTCGGCTACAACACGATTCTTCTGCGTTCTGGGGGACCCGTGACGAATGTGCGACGCATAACGAGCAAGCTCAACGTGGCGGCGTTTTTCAGCCGAAACCTGAGAACCAAGCGCTCGTTTATCTCCACGAGTCGAAACTCATGTGGCGTCGTCTTCTACTGCTGATTGTATCGACCTTGGCGACTGCGCCCACGGCGAACCTTGTAGCGGCGGCGGAGAATGCGAGCGTCGGGAAGACCGCGCCGACAGAAACACTGGCTCCCGGCGCGACCACAATCTATCGCTACGGCTTCGAGCCGGCTGCGAACGAAGAACCCGACGAATGGCCCCCGGGCTGGACACGTCGCCGCGGCTCGGGCTTCCCCGGCTACTTGCCGATCACCGTGCAGAGCGAGTCACGCAGCGAAGGTGACTTCGCCCTGCGCATGCAACTCGACGGCGGCGCGGCCGCGGCCTACAGTCCCCCGGTCATTTGCAGCATCTTGGCCGACTACGTGTTCCAAGGGGCGATGCGCGTCACGGGCCTCAACCACGATCGCGCGTTCTTCAGTCTCTCGTTCATCGACGAACAGCGGCGGATCGTCGCTCAGTTCAATAGCGAGCCGCGCCCGCAGACCGACGGCTGGCGCAAGTTCCGCATCGGTCCGGTGCGAGCGCCGAACGAACAGGCCAAATATGTCGTCATTGGTTTGCATCTCGAACCGACCGGCGAGCGCTACGACATCACCGGCTCGGCCGAGTTCGACGATCTGTGGCTGGCACAGGTGCCGCGCGTGTCGATCGAAGTCAACGATCGCTTGCGGCTCTTCGCCCCGGGCCAAGAGGTGACCATTCGCTGTCGCACGATGGGCGATGGCACGCGGCCGACGAGTGCCGCTCTGCACGTGGTCGACGCCTTTGGCAAGTCCGTCGCCGCGCCGCTGACCAAGCTGGCCGACGAAACTCCCGTGGCGATCAAGCCGACGAAACTCGGCCCTCCGGGCCCGATCGCTCCGGTCACGATCATCGGCCCGTCGTGGAAAACACGTCTGCAGCAGCCCGGGTTCTATCGCCTGCAAGTCGAGTTGGTCTATGCCGACGAGCAAGTGCAACGTGGCGAGACGACTGTGGTGGTGCTGGCCCAAGGTGGTTTGCCGCTGCGTGGCGAGTTCGGTTGGACCATGTCGCACGGGACCAAAGATCTACCCGCGGATGATCTGGTGCGACTGCTGCGCGAATCGTGTGTCTCGTGGGTCAAGCTGCCGGTGTGGGCGGGCGAAGATCGGCCCCAGATCGAGTCGCTGGTCGCGCTCAGCAAAGACCTGCGCGGCGTGGGCATCGACTTGGTCGGCATGTTGAACGAGCCGCCCGAGCCGGTGCGGAAAGCGATTCAAGTCGAAGCTGGCGAGCCTGCCGCGCGGTTCATGCGGGCCCCGCTCGGCTCGTGGGCTTCGTCGCTCGATCTACTGCTGACGCGCCTCTCGTGGCAAGTCCGCGCGTGGCAAGTGGGTGGCGATCGCGACACGAGTTTGCCGAGCGTCGAAGATTTGCCCGCCCGAGTCGCGGCGTTGAAGAAACACCTCGACGCTGTGGGTGACGACGTCACACTCGGTATCACGTGGCCGTGGAAGGTCGCCGATCCCGCCCCGATTGCCGCGGCTCAAAGCGCCGAGCCGCCGCGATTGCCGTGGCGCTTCGCCGTGGTGAGCGACGCCACGCTGGGCTCGCCCGAGGAGTTGTCGGCCGCACTCGCCGCGACCGAAAAGGCCGAGATTCCCCGTTGGGTCAGTCTCGAGCCGACCGCGCGGGACGGCGGTGACATTGCCGCGCGGATCAACGATCTGGTCGAACGCATGGCGATTGCCAAACAACACGGTGTGTCGGGGATCTGTCTCAATGCGCCGATCCGGCCGCGCGGTGGAGTGTATGCTCCCGACGGCTCGCCGGGCGAGGTGCTGCTGCCGTGGCGCACGACGGCCCGCGCTTTGGCCGGGGCGCTGTACATGGGCGAACTCACGCTCCCGGGCGGCTCGCGCAATCGCGTCTTTGTCCGCGATGGCCAGGTGATCATCGCCTTTGCCGGTCGTGATCCGGTGGCGGAAACCTTGTACCTGGGCCGCAATGTGCAACAGATCGACGTCTGGGGCCATAGCACGACGCCGCCGATCGACGGCAAACGACAAGTCATCGAGACCGGCCCGTTGCCGATCTTTGTGCTGGGCGCCGATGAGTCGGTGATGCGGTTTCGCTTGGCACTTAAGTTGGCCGATCCCAAGCTGCCGAGCCAGTTCGGCGTGCGACATCGGACCGGCGTGCAGTTGACGAACACGTTCTCCACACCGATCACCGGCACGATGCGGATCAACGCTCCCGACGGCTGGCGCGTCTCGCCCGATCGTCACGAGCTACGGCTCGCGCCCGGCCAAACCGTCACGGTGCCATTCGACTGGCACATTCCGCTCAACGGCACCACGGGCCGCCAAGATGTGCGTTTCGATTTTGATCTGTCATCCGAGCGGCGTCACGAGTTCAGCGCCTTCGCCCCGGTCGAGATCGGCCAAGGTGATTTGCTGATGGTCTTGCAGTCGCGGTTGTCGCCGCAAGGTGAGTTGATCGTCGAACAGACCGTGCGTAATGACAGCGATCAACCGCTCGCGCTCAAGTGCCATCTTTACGTGCCGGGCCAGCGTCGGCATCGTGCCCAGGTCTTCGCCCCCGCCAAAGGCGAGAGTCAGTTCACCTACACAATCCCCGACGGTCAGACGCTCATCGGCGAACTGATGTGGGTTCGCGCCGAAGAGATCTCCGGCGATCGCGTGTTGAGTCAGAAGTTCATCGCCAAAGAATGACGTGTTATCATCATTAGCCCCGCGTGAAGACACGCGGGGTGCCCCTTCGCCGACTCCCCGCGGTTGTGACGAGGTTTCTCAGGTCCCGACGCCGAGCCGAACTTGATATGCACATCGACGTCATGAGCATTCCCGGTGTCGCGTGCCCCTGATGGTTCTGCGAGATCACGATGCACATCGCCTTTTCACGTACTGACCATCGTCGCTGGCCGGTGCCGGCGGGTAACTGGACTTGGCGGCAGTGTTGGCATGATCTGCTCTTTGCTCATTGGCCGGTGCCGGTTGACGTACTCCAACCACTCGTGCCGCCGAGTCTGGTTGTTCAGGAGTTCGGTGGCACGAGTTGGCTCGGCGTCGTCCCGTTTCGCATGGCAGGTGTGCGGCGACGTCCGCTACCGGCTGTCCCTTGGCTGTCGGCGTTTCCGGAGCTGAATCTGAGGCTTTACGTGGAACGCGACGGCAAGCCGGGCGTGTGGTTTCTCAGTCTCGATGCGGCGAATGCCGTGGCCGTTTGGGCAGCCAAGCGGTTCTTTCACTTGCCATACTACTTGGCGGAGATGGACTTCAAGAGCCGAGCGGATGACTTTGTGTTTTCGTCACAGCGTGTGGACGGCAATCCCGTTTCGTTTCGCGCCGAGTATCGCCCGACGTCGCCGGTATTTGAAGCGAGTCCCGGCACGCTCGAGTCGTTTCTCGTCGAGCGATATTGCTTGTACGCGCAGGCTGCGAATGGAGCGTTGTACCGTGGTGATGTCCATCACGTGCCGTGGCCGTTGCAGCGCGCCGAGGGTGAGCTGGAAGCGACCGAGCTAGTCGCGCCGCATGGGTTGCGTCTCGCTGGGGCTCCGCTGCTGCATTTTTCTCGCGGAGTTGACGTGGTGGTGTGGCCCTTCACACGGCTCGCCTAGCACGAAACGCATGATCACCACTTGAATACGCTCGGGGCAACGTTCTCCGACGTGCCACGTTCACTCGCCACATCCTTCGCTTGCGGTTTCGCGCCATCGCGTGCCATATGCCGCCATGGGTGCCAAGTCCGTCTCGCTGCCGACCCACGG
>JAEUIL010000581.1 GCA_016794255.1 Planctomycetaceae bacterium
CATTCAACGCGGCACCAAGCGGAAGCTCTCAGAAATCGTTGCCAACGGGATAAACCAGGGGCACGCGACGCCGAAGATCGCCAAGGCGATTAGAGACGCCCTTGGCCCCGAGACGAGCAAGGCCCGGTCGCTGGCCATTGCCCGCTCTGAAGTGACCGGGGCGCTCAACGCGGGCACGTACGAAGCCATGAAGCCCATGCTTGAACGGGGCGTGCTTAGCGGCCGCGAGTGGGCGACGGTGGGCGATGACGACGTGAGAGAGACGCACGTTGCCATGAGTGGCGTGGTGGCGAACGGGGGCTCGCCGTTCACGGTTCCAATTGCCGGTGGGGGAAGTGAGCCCGCGATTTACCCCGGGCATCCCGACCTTAGCGTGGGCAACCGGGTCAACTGCCGGTGTTGCGTGGTATCGATCCTGGCACCGCCGCCGCCCAAGGTGAAGCCGCCGAGGGTGAGTAAGCCGGTGGCGAAGCCGTCGCGACAGCCCGCCGCCCGGCCCGTTCCGCTGCCTTTACGTTAGGTGGCGTTCGCAGCCTCGCCGGTCTGATTGAAAGTTAGGCTGAAACAGCCTAACACTCGCACATCTGGTTGACAGGTATGTAACAGACGATGACAATTCGAGTTAAGAAACTCTGACGCCTGCATGATGGGCTGCAAATATGCGGTCTACAGGTCAAAGGCGGACCAGTCTAAAAGCAAGTTCGCCGGCTTTGGCTCCCAGTGCCTCCATATTCGGAGATGGCAATGACGCCGGACGATGCCTTCGATGGCGCAATTCGCGAAGGCGATCCACCCCTTGGAGGAAGGCGGGCAGCGGAAGTGCCGCCGGCTTCGAAACGGCTCTGTGCGAGTTTTTGGTTGCTCCTAAGCCTGAACGTGATTGCGGCCTACCTTCCGGGATTGTTTTGGGTGCATGCTCTACCCGGATCAGGTAGTTCCGCGCTGAACTACTTTTACTCTCCGATTGCGTTTTCGCTTCTTTTTCTGATCGGCACCACTAGCTTGATTCCTCCCACAATTTTCCTGGGCGCATTCTTATGTATGATAGTGGCGTTGTCGTTCCTTTTGCAGCGCTCGCGAATCGCTATGCTAGCGATGCCGATCCTACTGCTTATTCTGTGCTTGGTTCAAGGATTGATGTTTGCCGGAATGCTTATTGGCATCGATGCGATTGGGCACTCGTAGCTCGAGCGGGTGGGCCGGCGAACCATTTGCTACACCCGACGCCGGCCGCATTCCGGTTTTTCGGGGCGTTGCATCTCACCAGCGGCCGCCGCGGGTGAGCTTTTGCGTTTGGCGAGTACGCGACGCCAGACGTTTATTCCGTTGATGGTTCCTTTGCTGTAAGCAAGTCGCTCGCGTCAAATTCAATGACCACCGGCCGCGTGTGCAGACTTGTTTGTTGGGTGTCGCCCCGACTTAACGACGCTCGTTGTCTGCAATGGACAACGAGCGTTTTTTGTTGTCGGGGCAAGCACTTACGTCGCCGCTAGACGATAGATTCCGGTGTCGCGTCGGCTCTGTCATTTTGACAGCGAATGACTCGCTTGCACTAGATTGGGCGTGAGTTGGTGCAAGCGGCGACGATCGATAATCGTCGGTCCCGGTTGCCTTTGCGGCTTGGCGTGTGCTCACTTGTTCACCGTCGAGTGAGAGCGCCAGCAGCGAATTCAACGCTCCGACCACTTCCAAGAGCTTCGGGTCGGTGTAGACGTTCATGGTTAAATCGATCGACGAGTGTCGCATCGTCGCTTGGGCGGTCCGAGGTGCCACGCTAGCCTTGCTCAACAGCGTACCGAAGCTGTGCCTCAGGGCGTGAACGTCGACCGTCCGCCCGCGTTCGTCTCGCTTGGGGATGCCGGCGGCGGTTAGGTCGCGGTCGAGAATGCGCGGACCAATCCAGCCGGCACAGTAAAGACGGTCCGTCGAGTTCCAGTTGTCCGACGGTCAGCGACGCTAGCTCGCCCTTGCGTAAACCTGTGAGAACCAAGGTCTTGTAGATCAGCGCCCGTCCGCGGCCGAGACGTTCCAGACGTTCACGGGTTGTGTCCCTAAGGCAGCCAACCGCTTACCCGGCTCGCTTGCCTCGGCGAATCGTCATCGTGTCGGTGACCGGTCGACTTCGAGCTACGTCGAGCAAACGTTGCAACTCGGCCTCGGTCAATGATCGACGCTTGTGACGGGAGTCGGCTTTTGCATCGGCTTTGGGCACAGTAACAAAGGGAATATCGACGAGCCGTCGTGACTTGCGACACCAGTTCCTGCGTCGCTCGGACGCGCTGCAGGCCGAGGCCGCTTGGCTCTCGGCTCATCGCCTGAACTCCGCTTCGTATGCCGGCTCGGGTTCTTTGAATGTCGTTTGCGTCGACCGGGTGTTGCCCAGTGCTCCGGTCGGCCGAGCGACGGCATCGGTCGGCGTTTCTTGGTCGTTCTTCAAGGAGTTTTGCCACGACCCAGGCAGAGTTTGAACGTGAAGTTGCCCAGTCCACCGGTGAGTCGTGCGCGACGATTCGTCGGCGTGGTTTTAGTCTGCTCTTGATGCCCGAGCGCGAACCGCTGGCGATTGATTGGGACGAGCCACCCCACGCGGAGCCGCCGCGACCGTTTCGGCGGCGACGCGAACGCGTTGTGGCCTAGTTCGTCGTTAGTTTTCGGCCGGGACTGCTGGTTCAATACCCTGGACCGGCAGTCCCGCTCATCGCCAATCAGCACTTCCAACAGCCAACTGCTTCGGTTGAGGTGATGGCGTTCCACAAACCGCTGCAAGCAATAGCGATACCACTCGTAAGTATCCTTGGCGCGATGCTTGCGAAACGACGACGCTTCTCGGCGCGCTGCGCGTCGACGGATTCATCGCGCCGCTGACGGTCGATGGAGCCATCAACGGTGAACTGTTTCTTGGCTGGGTCAAGCAGCACTTGGTCCCTGCGCTGCGACCGGGCGATATTGTCGTGATGGATAATCTCTCGAGCCACAAAGTCGCAGGTGTGCGCGAAGCGATCGAAGGTGTCGGCGCGGAACTGCGCTACTTGCCGCCGTACTCGCCTGACCTGAACCCGATCGAGTTGGCCTTTGCGAAGTTCAAGAAGTTATTGCGCGACGGTGCTGAGCGTACCGTCGACAAGCTCTGGGACCTTTGCGGGCGTCTGCTGGCCGAGTTCAACGAACACGAGTGCCGCAACTACTTCCGGCACTGCGACTACCGCTAGACCAAAAATGAAACCGCACTAGGACGCCGTGCCATAGATAAACCTCCAGCTACGCGTGAATCGAACCACACGAGCGAGCCGAAAGGTTTGCTTGCCGGGCCCCGGTCGGTTGCAGCCGATCGGGGCCTTACTATTCGTCACCGGAATCAGAATTCCCTGCCGAATTCAGTGCCATCGCAACTTTTGCAGAATCAGGAATCGTCGTAAGTCCTTATCTGCCATAGTACACCCCAGAGGGCTCGAACCTCTAACCTTCGGTTCCGTAGACCGATGCTCTATCCAATTGAGCTAGGGGTGCTCTTAACTGCAAGTCATTTAAAGACAACCACTTGCAGACCATTACTCACCCTGGGCCAGAACTGCTCAGGGGACACGCAGGGTGGGCAGAACCCAACTTGCGAACGAGCAATCTAACATGACCTCAGTCGAAAGAAAAGCGGGCGACGTCAAGAAAGACGGCAGCTATCCCGCCCCCTCTGCCAGCCAAAACTACCGCGCCAATAAAAATCGAGTTTCGATTCTGGTTGACCGATCATCGATACAAATGTACAGTATCCAGCCGCCTGGGGTAAGAGCCCCACGATGAGGCTTTCTGACGCGGATGGTTCTTTGGCACGATCGGTACAACTCCATGATTGGCAACGCCTTAACGACCGCTAGCGCGCCTGCGATTCTCGCTCATCTGCAGGCTCAACTTATCGCGCGGGACTCAGTGAACAGTATCACTGCTAGCACTGTATCCAGCGGCTTGAACGAACTCGATGCACGCCTGCCGACGCGGGGTTTTGTTCGCGGTTCGCTCGTCGAATGGCTCGTCCCCGGCGTGGGGTGTGGGGCCGGCACGCTCGCCTTGGCGGCGGCTCGTGAAGCGTGTCGGGCGGGCCCGCCGTTGGTCGTGGTCGATCGCTCGGGACGCTTCTATCCACCCGCTGCTGTGGCGCTCGGCATCGATCTCACGCGGGTGTTGATCGTGCGGCCGCGACGACCGGACGACGAAGCGTGGGCGTGCGATCAAGCGTTGCGGACCCGCGGCATTGGGGCGGTGCTCGCGTGGCCCGAGCGAGCCGACAGTCGCTGGTTGCGACGTTGGCAGTTGGCCGTCGAACAGAGCGGCGTTATCGGTCTGTTCGTGCGACCCAATCGAGTCCGGGGCGAACCGTGTTTCAGTGCTGTCCGTTTACAAGTGCAACCTCTGGCTGGGCAAGGATGCCGGCGAGTGCGACTCGAAATCGTGCGCGGCCGACCAGGATCTGGCGACACGATGGTGGAAGTGGAGTTGGAACATGCCGCGCATCTTGGGAGTGAGAGAAGAACAGCTGAAAGCTGACAGCCCAAAGCAGACAGCCAGCGATGCCGGGCTTTCTGCTCTCCGTTTTCAGCTTTCCGCCTTTTCCCCCTGTCTGGGCACACTTCCGCATACATCGTCCGACTACATGCTGCTCGACATCTCGGCCACGATGCGTTGGTTCGGCGATGAGCCGACGCTCGTCGACGAACTGGTCGCGCTACTCGATCGCTCCGGGGGACGTTATCGCATCACCGTGGCCGACACGCCGAGCGCGGCGTGGGCGATGTTGCAATTCGCCGCAAAAACAAGACCTTCGCCCGAGCGTGAATCGCCGAGCACGGAGCGCGCCGAGGTGTGGCGAGCACCGCCGGCTGAGCCGCGACCGACACTCGACGTGCTGCCGGTCGAGGCCCTGCGTCTTGAGCCCGTCGCGCTGGGGTGGTTGCACGAACTTGGTTTGCGGCAAGTCGGTCAACTGGCGGCGTTCTCGCGCGTGCAGCTCGCCGAGCGGTTCGGATCGCATCTGCTCCAGCGTTGGGATCAACTCTGGGGCGACTTGGCCGAGGCACTCGTTCCTTGGCACGAACCGACTGAGTACCACACGCGGCTCGATTTCGACTTTGCCACGACGCACTACGAAACCTTGCTACAAGTGTTAGAGCAACAGTTGACGCGACTCGTCGCTCCACTCATCGAACGTCACGAAGGTTTGCAGCGGCTCGAGTGCCTGCTCTGTGGCGAGTCGGGCTCGCTCGTGCCGTTGCAGGTCGCCGTGCTACGGCCCACGGTGCAAGTGGCGTATCTCTTGGAACTGCTCAAGCTGCGGCTCGAGTCGCAACCGCTCATCGAGCCGATCACGGGCGTGCGACTGTCGGCGACCGCCGTGATGCCGATCGAACAACGTCAACAAACGCTCTTTGCCACCGAGCAACACGAAGACGATCGTTGGCTCTGGGCCTCGTTGGTCGAGCGGCTCAGCGGACGCTTGGGAGATCAAGCGGTGTTGCGAGCCCGACTGCGCTCGGAACATCAGCCCGAGTACGCGTGGACCGAGACACCTTGGCTGGACGCCAGCTTGTCGCGCTCGTCACCTCCCGCGCGTCGCCGCCCCGGCACGATCACCAACTCGACAGCACCCACGCCCTCGTTGGTCACCACACGACCGTTGCATTTGGAACGTCGCCCGATCGCGGTGCGCATGATCTCGGCCAAGCCGCAACGCACTCCGCAACAGTTCACGTGGCGCAACGAGTCATACACCGTGACCCGCTGTTGGGGACCCGAGCGGATCGAGACCGGCTGGTGGCGCGGTCGCGATGTGCGGCGCGATTATTACCGAGTCGAAACGACCACGGGCCAATGGTTCTGGGTGTTTCGTCGGCTTCACGATGGAGCGTGGTTCTTGCATGGGTGGTTCGAGTAATGAACGCTATTCCCACGTGCGACACCGATCCGCCCGCGCTTCCGGCCTACGCCGAGTTGCACTGCCTGACGAACTTCTCGTTTCTGCAGGCGGCTTCGCATCCCGACGAACTCGTCGCTCAGGCTAAGGCGCTAGGCTATTCGGCCTTGGCGATCACCGATCGTCACAGTGTCGCCGGCGTCGTGCGAGCGCACGTGGCTGCCAAAGAGCACGGAATCAAACTGCTCGTCGGCACCGAGATTCATCCGGTCGACGGCCCGCCGTTGATCCTCTGGGCGACCCATCGCGCCGGCTATGGTCGACTCATGCGACTGCTCACGCTCGGCAAGCGGCGAGCACCCAAGGGACAGTGCGAGTTGTCGGTGGCCGATGTGTGTGAGCATGCGGAAGGATTGTTGGCCGGGGTGATCGAGTGCGGAGTGAATACGACTTCATCCTCATCGCTTCCCACTCCCCACTCCGCACTCCGCACTCCCAACTTGCCCCCGGCGCTCCGTGATGCCTTTCCATCTCGCCTCTATCTACTCGCACATCTGCATCGCGGGCCGGACGACCATCGACGGCTCGCCGAACAACTCGCGCTTGCCAAACAACTCGAACTGCCTCTCGTGGCGGCAGGCGATGTCCGTTATCACCAGCCCGCGCGGCGAGCGCTGCTCGATCTGCTCACCGCGATCCGCTTGGGTTGCACCGTGGCCGAGTGTGGCGAACAACTGCTCGTCAACGCCGAGCGGCATCTGCGCTCGCGCGAAGAACTCGCCTCACTGTACGCCGCGGCTCCCGAGTTGCTCGCTCGTTCACTCGAAATTGCTGAGCGCTGCACGTTCTCGCTTGACGAATTGCGTTATGAGTATCCCGAGGAGTTATGTCCGGCCGACACCACGCCGGCCGAACATCTCACGCGACTCACTTGGGCCGGGGCCCATGAGCGGTATCCAAGCGGCGTTCCCGACAAGGTGCGGCGAGCGCTCGAGTATGAGCTGCAATTGATCGCCGAGTTGCGTTACGAGGCGTACTTTCTGACCGTGTGGGATCTCGTCCGCTTTGCCCGCTCGCGCGATATTTTGTGCCAAGGTCGCGGCTCGGCGGCCAATTCGTCAGTCTGTTTTTGCTTGGGAATCACGTCGGTCGATCCCGACAAAAGCGATCTGTTGTTTGAACGCTTCATCAGTCGCGAACGGAACGAGGTGCCCGATATCGACGTCGATTTCGAACATGAACGTCGCGAGGAAGTGATTCAGTATCTCTATGCCAAGTATGGGCGTGATCGCGCGGGTCTCACCGCCGAGGTGATTTGCTATCGCAGCAAGGCCGCCGTGCGTGAAGTGGGCAAAGCCCTCGGGCTACCACTCGAACGGATCGAGGCGTTGTCGAAAACGCTCCGCGATCATCACCTGCGTGTCGAGACTAAGTGGCTCGAGTGTTGCCGCGACGGCGGTCTGGATCCGAACAGCACGACGGGCCAGCAGTTCCTGGCGTTGGTCCCCGAGTTGATCGGCTTTCCTCGTCACCTCTCGCAACATGTCGGCGGCATGGTCATTACTCAAGGGCCATTGTGCGAGTTGGTGCCGATCGAGAACGCCGCGATGGCCGACCGCACGGTGATCGAGTGGAACAAGGACGACCTCGACGCGCTCGGTATCCTCAAAGTCGATTGTCTGGCGCTCGGCATGTTGACCGCGATTCGCAAAGCCTTCGCGCTGATCGAGCAACATTACGGACGCCGCCTGACCCTGGCCACCGTGCCCGCCGAGGATCCGCAGGTGTACGAGATGGTCAGTCGTGCCGACACGATGGGCGTGTTCCAGATCGAAAGTCGGGCCCAAATGAGCATGTTGCCGCGACTCAGGCCGCAATGCTTTTACGATCTCGTGATCGAAGTGGCGATCGTGCGACCCGGCCCGATCCAGGGCAACATGGTGCATCCTTACCTGCGGCGTCGCGACGGTCTCGAACCGGTCGATTATCCCAACGACGAAGTGCGTAAAGTGCTCGAAAAGACGCTCGGAGTGCCGATCTTTCAAGAGCAAGCGATGCGGCTAGCCGTGGTCGCGGCGGGCTTCACACCCGGCGAAGCGGACCAACTTCGCCGCGCGATGGGCGCTTGGCGCAGGCCGGGCGTGATCGACATGTTTCAGCAAAAACTGATCGACGGCATGCAGGCACGCGGCTTCGCGGCCGAGTATGCCCAACGCGTGTTTCAACAGATCTGCGGGTTCGGCGAGTACGGCTTTCCCGAGTCCCACGCCGCGAGTTTTGCGTTGCTGGTGTACGTCTCGGCGTGGATCAAACATTACTACCCGGCGGTCTTTTGTGCCGCGGTGATCAACAGTCAACCGATGGGCTTTTACGCCCCGGCACAGCTGGTGCGTGATGCCCATGAACACGGCGTGGAGGTGCGCGGGCTGGATGTGAATCGCAGCGAGTGGGATGTGCTGCTGGAGGAAGAGTGCGGAGTACGGAATGCGGAGTGCGGAGTGGAGGACGCCTGTGGCGAGTTGACCAAGGGGCTTGCATTCACTCCCCACTCCGCATTCCGCATTCCGCACTTCCTCCCCACTCCGCACTTTCTCCGCCTTGGCTTTCGCCTCGCCAGCGGTCTGCCGACAGCCATGATCGAACGTCTGCTCACGACCCGCAAACAAGTCGTGTTCGCGTCGTTCGCCGACTTCGCGCGGCGCACGAAACTCAGTCAGCCGCTCTTGGTGCGATTGGCGCGAACCGGTGCGTTTGAATCGCTGCAACTGAACCGCCGTGCGGCATTGTGGCAGGCCTTGGCGTATCGGCCCGACGAGAATCGACCGTTGTTCGACGACCTGGCCGTGAACGACGATCCCGTCGGCGCCGAGGTGTTGCCCGAGCTGTCCGAGTTTGAGAATGTGCTGGCCGACTATCACACCACAGGCCTTACGCTACGACAACATCCGCTGTCGTTCTTTCGCCAGCGTTTGGCACAGCGGCGCGTGGTCCCCAATCGGGCCTTGAGCACGCTCACCGATGGCCGTAAGGTGCGCGTCGCGGGACTCGTTCTTGTGCGACAACGACCCGGCACGGCGAAAGGGATCACGTTCGTGACGCTTGAGGACGAGACCGGCGTCGCCAACCTGGTCATTCGGCCCGACGTGTGGCAACGGTTTCGCGAGGTGGCCCGAGGCGCGACCGTGTGGATCGCCGACGGCAAGCTGGAACGTCAGCGCGAAGTGGCTCACGTGCTGGTCACACGCCTCTCGGCCCTCGACGAGTTGTCTGGCCCCATCGGCTCGCAGTCACGCGATTTTCATTGAGCGCGACCGTACTCGCTCAGGCATAACAATCGGCCTCGGCCAGCGGACGCCCTTTCTCATCTTTCGCCGAGAGAATCGGCGACCCAGCCAACGGCCATTCAATGCCGATCGCAGGATCGTTCCAGAGCAACGTGCGATCGTGCTCCGGATAGTAGAAGTCCGTGCACTTGTAAACGATCTCGGCCGTCGGCGAGATCACGCAAAAGCCATGTGCAAAACCCGGCGGAACATACATCTGCCGCCGATTCTGGTCACTCAACCGAGCCCCGGTCCACCGGCCGAACGTCGACGAACTGCGGCGCAAATCGACGGCAACATCGAAGATCTCGCCCGACACGACGCGCACCAACTTGCCCTGCGGATGCATGATCTGATAGTGCAACCCACGCAACGTATGCTGCACGCTGCGCGAATGATTGTCTTGCACAAACTCGGCATCGATCCCTTGCTCGGCGAACCGCAGCTTGTGGTACGTCTCCATGAAAAAGCCGCGTGGGTCCTCGAATACCTTCGGTTCGACGACGACCACGCCGGGCAAATCAGTCGGCAACAATTTCATACAAGGGGCCTGCCTTATAAACCAAGCTGCGAGTACGTTGCTCCAGTGTACCACGCTCGACAAGCGCTCGGCTCGCAGACGTTACAATCGTTATGATCGTGTTAAGGCAATCACAATCGCGGCGAAAGCTCGGCAGCCTCATGTTTCGTGGTATCGGGGGATGTCGCGCCGGCATTGACCGCTACAATTCGCCAGGGTGTCGAGCGTATCGACTCCATCGTGACCGCATCGCTGCGAGGTCTGACCATGGCGCGCATTGTGTTGACCGTGATCGGGGTGGCTTACGTGATCTTGGCCGTGTGGTGCATCGCACGTCCGACTACGACGTCGCAGGCCGTGGGGTTCGACCTTCGTCCGGGGCCCGGTCAGTCCGAGTATCTGGCGGTCTACGGGGGCTTACAACTCGGCCTGGGATTGATGTTCCTCTGGCCTTGGGTTCGACCGGAACACGCGACGTTGGTGCTCGGCGCTTGCGTGCTGATTCACGCCGCGATCATCGTCTGCCGATCGGCCGGCTTCCTGCTCTTCACCGGCTTTACGAGCATGACCTACACGCTCGCCGCTGTCGAATGGGCGATCCTCATCATCCCGGGCTTCGCGCTCTGGCGATCGAGTTGAGCCTGGTGCGAGATCAGCACCGACTACTTGTACTCCATCGTCAACCAACCCTCGTCGCACGTCAGCTTGTGCAACTTCAGATCGCCGATGGGACCAAACGTGCCGCCGTCGGGCATGATCAGATTGTTGAACCGCCCCGACTCGGGAAACATCGCCGCGGCTTTTTTTTCCACCAGCGGCAACAGCACCTGCCGCTCTTCTTCGCTCAGCTTGTGCGACGACAGAGGCGTGATCGTGACGGGACTCGTGCGCGTGAACCGAGCGCCAAACTTCGTCGCCTCGACCCCGTAACGGACGTGAATCTCGAGCGGACAATCGAACTCGCGCTCCTCGAGCCGCCACCGCCGCGTGTGAATCGTCAGCTCGATTTGCCCGTCGTCGAAGGCAAGCGTCAACGGATGCTCAACATCCAACGTCACGGCCCAGTACGGACTGCTCGAATAGACGCGCAGTGGAATCGGCACCTCGCCCGCCAGCATCTTGGCCAACTTTTCGATCGCTTCATCGTCGTGCGTCGCCCCTTGCAGCGCGTAGCGAGCCGAGAGGTTACTCAACATCGACTCGTGGATCGCGGTCGAGATTGGCGCGTGCGGATCGAGTGTCGGCAAACCGCCCGGTGCCGCGAGTTGATGCGAGCCCGCAACTTGCAAACAGATCTGCAGCGCGTCGTCGGTCGAGCGGGATGACAGCGCGATCGTCTCGCCGGCGCGCTGCGGGCCGACAAACAAATAGTGACCAATCGTTTGCTGACCGGTGAGAATCGATGTCGTACTTTGCTCTTCCAACTGTTCTGCCACGCGATTGCCGGCGATGCGTGACGCTTCGTGCTCGGCCGCTCCATGAATCTTGCGGGACTTTTTCCACGCGGCCTTGGTGAACGGACCATCGAGCAGGTTCTTGAAATGCTTGGGATCGACCTGAATCTGCCGGATTTGCACCTTCGTGTCAGCTTCGGCGAACGCGTGTCGTCCGGCGATGCCTAACTGCGGATCGATCACAATCGGCTTGATTGCGGTGAAGTCGGTCACACTCGCGCTGTAAATCGTCGCCGGGCCATTGCGACCGACATTCTGATCGGCGTGAATCTCGCCGTGCAGCCGCAGCCAAATCTCGGCTTGCTGCTCGTTCGGGCGGAATTCGACCGCCAGCTTGGCCTTGGTCGCCGCCGGACCGCGAGTGATGGTGCCGAGCACGTTCGTGACCTGATCGCTCGTTTGCTCAACATTTTTTTTCGCGTAGTGAGCGGCGAACGATTCCTGAATTTGCAGCACAAAATTCGGATGCGACCACTGCTCGCGGATCGCCGCCACGAGCTGCGTCGCTTGACCACCGTTCTCGAGCCAAGCGAGTGTCGCCCCCAGTTGCTCGGCCGTGGCGCGATCGGGCTTCACCGCATACTTGTCGAGCAGCGTGCGCAGTTTCGCCAGCTGCGACTGGGTTTCGCGTGGCACGTCGAGCGTCGACCATTGCAACGCATTTGCGTACTTCTGGGCGGCCGAGCGCAATTGCAGCAGCGGCGCGGCTTCTAGGCCCGGGCGATCGACGGTCATCCGCAGACGCAGCTTTTCAAGCGCCGTCAACTTCTCGTCCAGGCTCGACAGCGTGTTTAGCTCGCGCACTTCGCCCAAGTGCAAGTAGTCGAGCCAGCCTTGCCGCACCTCGGCCGAAGCCTTCGCCAAGTGAGCATCGACGGCATCCAGAGCTTTGACCACATCGCGCCACGCACGGTCGACCGCGTCGGCGCTTGGCGGTGTGATTTGGCTGCGGGCTTGCTCGATGAGTCGGCCCATCTCAACCGGCGGTGCCGCATCGAGCGGCGCAGCCAACGTACCGAGTGTCGTTACGAACCAACCCAATCGGTAAGCCAACGAACGGCGCATTGCGTCAATTCCTCGCTACTCGCGGCGTATTCAAGGCTCGTGCGATCCCGGCACAACGTTTCGACGGCTGCTTGCTCAGCCGTGTCACGGCACCCGCGCAGGTTCGTCGCCCCCACCGCAGGCGCGTGGTCTGACAAAGATGCTACGTGGGGCAACGACCGTATCTCTTTACTCGCCTGTTTCGGCCACGAACAATGAGTCTAGTTCGCTTGATCACCGCGTGAACCGGGTCCGACCGAACCGTAACTTTGCCGCGCGTAGCGATCAAGCCAGCCGCGACAGTTTTTCTAGGGGGCCATTTCCTTGCCGACGGATGTTCTACGTGGTGTCGCCGTTTTGCCGCAGGAGTGTCGAGCCATGTCTCAACACGTTGGAAAAGGTGTAACGATTGCTCGGACTTGTCGCTCGCTGATCGGGGCGCTGCTTGCAATCGTGTGCATCGCGCACGGTGGGGCAAACTTTGCGGCCGCTGCCGAGAACGTTCCGCTGGCCGAGCCGGTCCTGGTCGATCGCTGGGGGATCGAACACTCGTGGTCGGTCGGTTTGACGTCGCTCCCTGGACAACGTGCTCGCGGCTTCGCGGTGATTTTTCTCGACACGAAGTGTCCGATCGTGACTCGGCTCGCGCCGCGGCTCAACGAGTTGGCCGACCGTTATCTGGCCAAAGAAGTTCAGTTCATCGGGGTCTATCCGAATGAAGGTGTTACTCGCATCGCGATGGCGTCGCATGCGCAGAAGCTCGATCTGTCGTTTCCCGTGTTCCTGGATGTCGATGGCTTGCTCGCGCGGCATTTGAAAGCTCGGGCGACACCCGAGGCGTTTTTGCTCGATGGTCAGTTGCAGATCCGTTATCGCGGCATGGTCGACGACTCGGGCTGGAAAAAGTCACCGACGCAACAGGCCACGAGCTATTTGGCTGACGCGATCGACGGTCTGCTCGCAGGCCAGCCGTTCTTGAATGAAACGCGCGCACAAGGTTGCGTGATGCAATTGCCACCGTGGCCGCGGCAACTGCCCGAGCAACCGCTGACGTACTACGACCATGTCGGCCCATTGTTGAACCAGCACTGTGTAACGTGTCACTATCCCGGCGGGATCGGCGGCTTTCCGTTGCATGACTTTGCGTCGGTCAAGCTGAAGGCCGCCACCGTTCGCCGCGAGGTCGCGTTTCAACGCATGCCACCCTGGCAAAGCGACGTCACGCGCGGTCGCAAGGTCCACGGCGCTTTGGTGCTGTCGGATGATGATCGCAATACGATCGTGAACTGGATCGATCAAGGACTCGCCCGACAGGAACGAGGGGAACGCGATTGGCTCGTCGCCGGTAAAAAGCCTAGCAAGCCGCTGGCCTTGCCCGAGCTACCGAAGCCGGGTGAGTTCACCATCGGTGGCGGCAAGCCCGACTATGTGCTGACCATGACCGAGCCGTTCGTCGTCAAGGCGTCGCAGACGGTCGAGTATCAATACTTCTGGATTCCCAACGACTTCAAGACGGACAAGTACGTGCAAGAGCTTGAGCT
>JAEUIL010000055.1 GCA_016794255.1 Planctomycetaceae bacterium
CGATCTTCGTACTCGATCTGTTCGTAGAGCCAATCCAACGCACGATGCCGCAGCGCGGGAACCTGCAACCGCTCGATCCATTTCATGGCGTGAGCCGCGAGCCGCGCCGGCCATCGTTCCGGCACAATGCGATCTGTCGGGCCGACGTGAGTTTGATACTCCTCAAACGCGATCTCGTCATAAGGACGATCGTACAGTTCGGTTCGCAAGGCTCGCACCAAATCGTCCTCGTCGATGCGAGCTTTCACGCCGTACAGATACGCCGCCGGCAGATATACTTGCCGCGTATGACACCAGAACCGCGCCGGATGCAGCGGCACGGCGTACGGCAGCAAATACAACTCGGGCAACAACGGCGTGATGCCGCGATAGTCGTACAAGTTGAGCAACGCCAGAATCCATTTCCCCCAACTCGCCGAGCCCAGCGGCGTGCCACGGGCTTGGATCCACGCGCGGAGCCGCGTCATCGCAACAGCCTCAGGTGATTCGCCCAAGATGCGTAGCGCGACGTACGTGAGCGCCGACGTGAACATGACGCCCTGCTCGCCGTCGGCATGCAACCCGATCCCGCCGTCGGGCAGTTGTACGCTCAACAAGTACCGCATCATCTCCGCCCGTCGCGTGGCGGGAATCTCACGGCCGGCAAAGTAGCAGCCCGCGACATACATCGGCAGCAAGAACATCGGTCCGCCGTAGTCGCCCCGCCAACTGCCGTCACGCCCCTGCAACTCGGCGAGTTTGTTGAGCCCTGCACGCAACGCCGCCAGCAGCCGGGCAGGCTCAACGGTCATGCGTGCAGTTATAGCCTCAGCAGGTTTCATATTCCGATTGGCAGGGCGTTGGCGCCATGCAGTCGACGGAGTGTGCTATGCCCACGTCTTCGTGGGCAGGGGTAGTGATGACGCACAGAACCAACGTTCTGTCGAGTGACAGCAGGGCTGAATGTTGAGATTCGCTGATTGTCGCGAGACTGGCAAGGTCGATTGACGCTTCACATGCCCACGCTGCGTGGGCATGGCACACGAGGGACACCAAGTGCGTGCCCCAACTTAGTTCGACGAATCGAGCAATGTGGTCGTCGCGTCGAGCCAACGGACTTGACCTTGCAAGCGTCGCCAAGCGGTCGATGGCTGTCGCCATTGCCGTGAAACCACAATGTCACGCACGACCGACTCTAAACCCATCGCAGCGATCTTGAAGAAGATACGGCGGAATTGCCAGATACGGTTCTCCTCGGCACAGAGCAACTGCATCGTATCATCACGCTGGGCTGCACCCTGCCGCCAGTGCCGATAGATCGACTGCCGGATCATCTGCGATGACTCGTCGTGACGCGATAGGGCCGCATACAGTGAAGACGCGAGCGCTTGCGGCACGTGGCAGGCAGCGCGGCGTTCGTCACGATACTCGGCCAAAGTGGGATCCGCCGCCAGACACACCGCGTCTTGAAATCCCAGCGTCATCCCACTGGCCGTGATCGGGTGCAAACAACCCACCGCGTCGCCCACGAGTCGCACGGGCCCGACACCGTACGTGACGCGCCGCTCGACCGAGTTCTGAGCCCAGACAACTTCACCCGCCGTGAGCACACGACAGAATTCGTCATGCCAGGCCCGCGGAAGGTAAGTTGGGTAGTGTGTTCGCAGAAACGTGTTGAGATCGGGCTCGGTGCAATGCACGGCGGGCACATCCACGCACAGTCGCACGATCTGCGGCGCTATGCGATAGGCCAACACCGGTCCCGGCGGACCGACGAATACATGGCCAAATCCTTCGTGCGGCATCTCGACATCGTGCAACAACACGCCGGCCATGCACGACGTCATCCGTGGCCGACGCAGTCCCAACGCCGAGCGTCGGACTTGCGAACCACGGCCATCCGCCCCCACGATCTGATCGTAACTCAATTCACGTTGCACACCATTCGCGTCGACGAACTCGGCTGTGTGATCGTGGATGCCGGTCAGCCGGGCGTGAGGAATGAAATCAACGCCGGGGGCCTCGAACGCCGCGGCACGCAACACGTGGACCAAGGTGGCATGTTCGACACTCAGCCCGAGACGCTGGGGCTGGTACGGCAACTCGATCGGCTCGCTGCCGTCTTCCGGAAAGAGCGTGAAGCCCCGCCCGGTGGGAAACTTGGACGCGGTCAACTGCGGAAGAACGCCGACCGTTCGCAGAATATCGACCGCCGCCGGATGCAGCCATTCGCCACCGAGCCGACGGACCTGTGTTGGCCGGGCCTCAAGGAGGTCGACTTTCACACCCTGTCGTGACCACAACAGCGCGAGCAGGCAGCCCACCGGTCCGGCACCGACAACGCAAACACGGCGATCAGCGGTGATAGGGCGGATCATACTCAACTACAGCGGGCGTGCGGCGTCTCTCACGAAATGCGTTCGAGAGGCCCTACACTTTACCCGCCCTGCCAGATCGGACCTAGAACAACTTGCCCAGCTAGCCTAGTTTTTCGACGGGAATGTCACGAAATCGCGCGATTAAGGCACGGATAAATGCTCGCTGGTAGCACAATTTCGACAGGATCATGTGGCACAGGATCGTGAAGCCGACCGGCGATGGCTTCCCAGCCCCCCAACTACAGCGTTCATCATTTTGTTCGACATGATTTTGTCAAATTCCTCGTCGACCTACGCCCCTCCCCGTGATGAAGGCAGGGTAAGACAAAATCATGGAGCACAACATCATGTTTGGTGAGCGAGCGTCGCCAGCAGCGCAATTTTCCCACGATCATGAAGTCCGAAAATAATGGTCGTCAATTCGCTGCAACGCTGACGGTATTCATGATCTTGTTCATCATGATCCTGTCTTCGCCCCAGTATTACTGCAGTCAAACGTCTACCCCTTTGTCTTGTAACCCAATTCTGCGAGCGAACTGCGCACCCGATCGAGATGCTGCCCCTGAATCTCGATCGTCTCGTCTTTGATCGTGCCGCCGGCACCGCAGGCGGCTTTCAGGCGTGTAAGCAACGCTGGGAGATCGTTGTCGCCCGGTGGCAGTCCGCGAACGACGGTGACCGATCGGCCTGCTTTGCGATGTTCGATCGCGAGTCGAGCAGTCTGCTTCGCAGGAGCGACTCGCTGCGGCGGCGGAGGTGGCAGCGGCGGACACTTGCATTCGCTTTCGAGCCGTTCACAACGCTCGCAGCGCGGCGGTTGGTCCCATTGCGTTCCGGCAAAAAGTCGCATCTTGATCGCCTCGCCTTTCACTCAACACTACGTCAGTTGCTTCCGAAAGCGGCTGATGCTCACGGTCAAAATGATGAGCATGCAAATCGCCAGCCCCTGGACCTGCGGGATCAAATCGCGAAAGTCGGCACCACGCAGCACGATTCCTCGTAGGATTTCGAGGAAGTAAGTCGCCGGCAAGCCGAACGACACAAGATAGATCGGCAGCGGCATCTCGCTGCGGGGAAACATGAAGCCGGAGAGCAAAATCGACGGCAGCATGATAATAAACGCGAACTGCATCGCTTCGAGCTGAGTACGGGCGAGCGTCGACACGAGCAACCCGAGTCCCAGCGAGCAACAGAGAAACAGCGTCGACAGGCCGATCAACATCGGAATGCTGCCCGCGATCGGCACGCCAAACAAATACACCATCACGGTCAAAACCAACAAGGTCTCGAGCAGTCCGACGATCGCGTAGGGAATCAGCTTCCCAAACAACATGCCCGCCCGGCCGACGGGGGTCACGAACAGCTGTTCGAGGGTGCCGAGTTCGCGTTCGCGCACGATGGCAAACGCCGTGAGAAACAACGTCACCAACTGCAAAATAATGCCGACCAGACCAGGCACAAAAAAGTGCGAGCTTTCCAGCCCCGGGTTGTAGAGCAACAACGGACGAATCTCGATCGGACGCGCGGCATGCCCTAGATCATCACGCGCCGGGGCGGTCTGCATGCGATCCGCAAAGCCACGCACGATCGACGTCGACGCGGCGATACTGAGTAGATTCGCCGCATTGAGGGCCTGACTCGCTACCTGCGAGTCACTGCCGTCGATGAGAACCTGGACTTGCACCTGCTCGCCCCGATATAGACGATCGCTATAGTACGGTGGAATTTTGACTCCCACGCGCGCTCGACCGCTGCTCATCGCCCGCTGGAACGTGGCGTCGTCGAGCGCGTAGTCATCGATCCGAAACGTGCGGGTATTTCGAAACGCTTCGACGAGTTGCTGCGCCTGCGGTCGACCATCTTGATCGAGCACCACGGTGGGAATGTTCTCGATTTGCGTGTCGATCGCAAACCCGAAGATGATCGTCTGCAACACCGGGATGACGAACATGAAGAACAGCGTCGAGGGCTGTCGCTGAATGTGCGAAAACTCTTTGACAAGAATCGCCCACAAACCGGCCAACGAGCGAAGCCAAGGTGGCGAGCTCGTAGCATTGATAGAAGGAGGCGTTTGTGCTCCCCGCATCTCGGCAGGTGCGTCGCCTGCCGTCGCTCCAACGTCTTTGCTGGTCGCCAAGATCGTCGTTTCTGCCGGAAGATTCAGTACGCGTCGTTCCTCGGCGTCGCGCGTCAACGTGACGAACACGTCCTCCAAGCTCGGCGCGATTTCACGCGTGGCAATCGGCTCGCCTGGGCCGACGACGGTTGTGGTTAACTGCCGTGCATCCACCGCGTCATCAACCAGCGCGTGTATGGTTTGGCCAAACAGTGTGGCATCCCGAACGCCGGTGGTGGCTCGCAAGGTTGCCAGATGCTCGGCAGGTCGCGGTACTTCGAGCTCCCATCGTCGCGTCCCGGGCGGAGTCACGGCCGACAACGTCTTGAGTCCGTCAGGCTTGCCGCAGACGATCAGCTTGGCGAGATAGATGTAGCCAATATCGGTACATCGCTCGGCTTCGTCCATGTAATGCGTGGTGACGAGCAGTGTGATCCCCTGTGCCGACAAGTCGAACAACAGGTCCCACAGATCGCGTCGCGCGACGGGATCGATGCCTGCGGTCGGCTCGTCGAGAAAGATCACCTCGGGTTCGTGGATCAGAGCGCACGCCAGCGCGAGGCGCTGTTTCCAACCGCCGGACAACGTCCCCGATAGCTGATCAATCCGATCGCCCAAGCCAGTGAGCGACAACACCGCCTCGATCCGGTCGCGCAGCCGAGTGCGATTGAGCTGGTACACACGACCATAGAACTCGAGGTTCTCGCGCACGCTCAGATCGGCGTACAAGCTGAACTTCTGCGACATGTAACCGATGCGGCGTTTGATCGCTTCGGCGCCGTCGACCACGTCGTGCCCCAGGACCGTGGCCCCGCCCGAGGTCGGCGCGAGCACGCCGCACAACATGCGGATGATCGTCGACTTGCCGCTGCCATTGGGCCCGAGCAGACCGAAGATCGCCCCACGCTGCACCTGAAAACTCACGTCATCCACGGCGACCAATGGCCCAAAATGCCGGGTGAGATGACGCAGGTCGATAACAGGCTGGGACGACATCATCGCTCACACATACAGGTCGCGAAATGGGCAACAATTAGCTCTCGAACCATACGTCGGCCACCATGCCGGGCCGCACGTCGTCGAGTCCTTCATCGAGCTCGACCTTCACGCGAAACACCTGTTTCGAGCGTTCCTCGGGCGTCTGCACATTGCCCGGGCGAAACTCGGCCTGCCGAGCAATATACGACACGTGACCTTTGAACCGCCGGTCGGGCAAACTGTCGACGGTGATGCTCACCACGTGCCCTTCTTTGACTGCGAGACGGTTCTCGGGCAGATAGGCCCGTACCCACAGTCGCGTGCGATCGGCCAAGGTTACGACCGGTGCGTTGGTTGCGACCAGATCGCCCGGCTGTAGATCGATCGACTCGACGACCGCAGCCGACGGCGCGACGATCCGCAGCTCTTTCAACTGGGTCTCAATGATCCTCATCGCGGCATCGGCTGCTTCGAGCGCCGCCTTGGCTTGGGCAATTTCTTCGGTGCGATAACCGCTCTCGCGTAGTCGCCACATTTGCTCGGCCTCGGCGGTTTGAGCGCGAGCCTCTTGCAGATCCTCGGCCCGTGTCCCTTCGAGGAGCAGATTCAACTGCTCGGACCGGACTTTGACCGCCTCTTGCGATGTCGTCCAGCGGGCCGTGGCTTGATCGTATTCGCTCCGCGACAGCGTGTTCTTGTCGAACAAATCTTTCGCCCGGTTATATTGCAACTGGGCCAACTCGACATCGGCCTTGGCCTGCCGTAGCTCGGCCTGAGCCGTGGCGATTTCTTGCTTGCGTGGCCCAGCTTCGAGCTTTGCCTGACGAGCGGCACGCTGATCGAGCTGCGCCTTGGCCTGAGCTTTTTCCTCGACGCGAAACCCGGTCGTCACGCGATCGAGTTCGGCCTGACGTGCGGCACGCTCGGCCTTGGCTTGGGCGAGTCGTTCGACGAGATCAAACGGCTCAAGTTCGACGAGTGCGTCCCCCGCTTTCACCTCGGTCCCCTCGGCGACATGCACCTTGGCGACCCGACCACCGACGCGCGAACCGACGCGAATCTCGTCGGACTCGATGAAGCCCGACACCTTGAGCGGTTCGTGCTGCGTCTGGCTCCACAACAAGGCAGTCGCCAGCGCCACGGCCACCAGAACCACCAGCACGACCCGAACAATCATGATTGCCGACGCTCGCCAATTGAACGAGAAGTGAATCCCTCATCAATCTGACGTGCCGACCGGCAAGCGCCAAGGCGAACTGAGACACAATGAGCGACGGGCTCGGCATAGCGTGCCGTGCTGATGTCCGTGGGGACCGCGTTTTTGACAACAAACATATGGCCAAGCGCGGGGCCAAGCACAAAAAAACCGGGTCACGCATCCCGCTCAACAGAACGAGATGCGCGCCCGGTCTCTACGAACATGCCTAGCGGCGAATCTACTTCTTGGCGATATCGTACACGACCAAGGCGTCTTGCTCACGCAAGTAGAGCTTGCCGTTGGCGATCACCGGGTGAGGCCAACTCGGTCCGCTCGAGGCGGCGATCTTGAACTCGCCCTTAAGCCGATACTCCTCGGGCGTCGCTTCGATGAGCGCCATCACACCGTTCTGATAACGGAAGTAGAGATGGCCATCGGCAAACGACACTGCGGCAGAGCCCGTGCCCGGACCACGACCTGGCCGCCACTTGTCTTTGCCGGTCATCAGATCAAAGCAGACCGGGAAGCCGTTGTTGTGGCCGTGGCCGCAGTAGACTTGGTCGCCGAGCAGGATCATGCCGCCGTGATGGTTCTCCATCTCTTTCGCGGTCAAGAAGTATTGCTCAACCGCCTCGACGCCCGAGCCTGACTTGACGAGCTTCAGCAAGGCCGAGCCCGTGCCGTAGCCGGTTGAGGTGAAAATGTAGTCGCCTTTGACCAGCGGCGTAGGGATGTTGGCCGTGCCGTTGGCGATCTTGTTGTAGGTCCACAGCCGGCGACCATCATCGGCCGCCACGCTGATCAGCCCGCGACCAACCAGCTGCACGTACTGCTTGATCCCTGCGCCGTTGCTGACCACAACCGACGAATATGCCGCGCCATCCTTGCCTTTCTTGCCCCAGTCTTCCGGAGCAGGCGACTTCCAAATCAATTCGCCGGTCAGTTTGTTTAGGGCTGCCACAACGGCGTCTTGCGCGCCGGGAGTGACGATCAACCGAGCGCCATCGACCAGCGGCGACTCGCTAAATCCCCAGCCCGACATCATCTTGCCGCCAAAGTCGGTCGCGAAATTCTTCTTCCAAAGTAGCTGGCCGTCATTGACCGAGATGCAGACCAGATCGCCGTCGAGACCGACGCCATATACGCGATCACCGTCGACCGTCGGCGTGCAGTTCGAATGTTTGCCGCTACCAATGACGACCGACCACAACTCTGTGCCATCCTTATCATCGAGGCAGGTCAGACGTTCTTCATTCTCACGATTGCCGAGCGTGAAAATCTTACCGCCAGCGACCGCGACGCTGGCGTAACCTTTGCCAAGTCCCTTGGTCTGCCAGAGAATCGGCGGACCATCTTCGGGCCACTTGTCGACAAGTCCCTTTTGCAGCGACATGCCATCACGATTCGGCCCGCGCCATTGCGGCCAATCGTTCGAGTTCAATTCCAACGCAAAACTTATCTGCGTCGCAAGCAGCACGAGCGCAGCGCACCATCCAGCACGAATCATCATGGAACCTCTCTCAGAGTTTTAGGCGGGTAAGAAAACGGGGGTAATAACCAGCGGTCGACCTTTAGAGTAACCCGATCGCACGAGCTTCGGCAAGGCAAACTGCCCCGGGCTACGGAGGTACCGTTAACGGACGAAGTACCTCGGGTACTCAGCCGTAATGTACTGCGTTACGTGGCTCAATGTGTCGCTACGCCTCTTTTGGAAGCGAGCCCCCACGCGTGGTATAATCGACGAGTCGTCACCCAACGGTTCAAAACTATCGCCTCTCGCCCATGCACGACTCACCGTACCATCGATTGCAAGCTACACCGACGCTGTCGCGCCGTGAATGGTTGTCGCACAGCGGCGGTGGACTCGGCGCGATTGCTCTCGCGCAAATGCTGGCTGGCGAGGGCGTCGCGACGGTGGCGAGCGACGTGGCGCCCGGCAGCGGTGGTCGGTCAGATGTGCCGCATCATCCCCCCAAAGCCAAGCGCGTCGTGCAATTGTTCATGGCCGGTGCTGCCAGCCATATCGATCTGTTCGACTACAAGCCGCAGTTGATCGAGTACGACGGTCAACCATCGAACTTCGGCGAAGCCGTTGAGACGTTCCAGAACGGGCTCGGCCCCTGGATGCGACCGGCGTGGGACTTTCGGCCCTATGGCGAGTGCGGCAAGCAGCTCAGTTCGGTGGTCGCGGATCTCGGCGCGGTCGTCGATGACATTGCGTTCGTGCACAACATGGTTGGTAAGACCGGCGTGCATAGCCAGGCGACATATTTGCAGTCGACCGGCTTTCAGCTCCCCGGCTTTCCCGGGATGGGCTGCTGGGTGAGTTACGCGCTGGGCAGTGTCAACGAGAACCTACCGACCTTTGTCGTGCTGCCCGATCATCGTGGGTTCGCCTCGAACGGCCCCAAGAATTGGGACTCGGCGTTTCTGCCTGCTCAACATCAAGGGACGATTGTCTATCCGGGCCGACCGCAGCCGATCGCCGATTTGTTTCCCGGCCGACATGGTGAGTTTATTACCCCCGAGAGCGACGCGGCGGCTCACGCGTTGCTCAAACAATTAAACCGACAGCACGCCCGGCAGCGCGTTGCCGATCCCCGACTCGAAGCGCGTATTCGCAGTTACGAGTTGGCCGCGAAAATGCAGCTCGCCGCGCCGGACGCTCTCGATGTCTCCGACGAGCCCGCGCACATTCTCAAGCTGTACGGGCTCGACCATGGCCAAACCTCGTGGCCCAGCGAGATCAACGCGGCCGAAGAGACCGAGTATTTTAGCCGCAAGTGTCTGGTCGCTCGGCGGTTGTTGGAACGGGGCGTCCGCTTCGTGCAAATCTGGAGCGGCAACGACAACGGGTTCCCCCGCCGCAACTGGGACTCGCACGAGGATATCCGCCGCGATCATGGTCCATTGGCGATGGGCATGGCGCGAGGCGCTGCGGCGTTGATCCAAGATCTGAAGCAACGCGGCCTGCTCGAAGACACGCTGATTCTGTGGACCACCGAGTTCGGCCGGATGCCGTCGAGTCAGGGGGGCAAAGGTCGCGATCACAATCCG
>JAEUIL010000090.1 GCA_016794255.1 Planctomycetaceae bacterium
ATGACGAATGCCGAATGATCCTGCTTTATTCGTGCTTCAGAGTTCGTCATTCCTTCGACATTTAGATTTCGACATTCGGCATTCTTCCCCAGCGGGCCTCGTGTTGTTTGATACTCTACGTATAGTTCATCATGGCCAACACGTCCGACACCCGTTATGCGATCGTCACCGGTGCGGGCAGTGGTTTAGGTCGTGCGCTCGCGGTGCGTTTGGCCGAGCGGCGGTATTGTGTGTCGCTGGCGGATGTCGATGTCGCCGGAGCCCGCGAGACGTTGCAACTCGTTGAACAAGCAGGCGGGCGCGGTCGGGTCGACCCGTTGGATGTGACGCAACTCGACGCGTGGTACGCGCTCCTCGAACAGCTGCGAACCGCTTGGCCGCGACTCGATCTGTTGGTGAACAATGCCGGCGTCGTGGCGGCAGGCGAAATCGGCTCGTTGCCCATCGCGGCTTGGCAGCGGGTGATCGACGTCAATCTCTGGGGCGCGATTCATGGCTGTCACGCCTGTGCCGAAGGGCTCAAAGCCAACCCGGGCTCGCACGTGCTGAACATCGCTTCGATCATCGGCTTGGTGGGTGGCCCGACGATGGGGCCTTACGCCGTGTCGAAAGCGGGCGTTGTCGCGCTCTCGGAAACGCTGCGCGTCGAACTTGCCAAGCACCGGGTGGGCGTGACCGTGGTGTGTCCCGGTTTCTTTGCCACGAATTTGCTCCAGGCCGGTACGTTCGACGAGCCGGCCCAACAACAGTTTGCCGAATCGATCACTCGCCGCGCTCGCACCACGGCCGACGACGTCGCTCGGGCCGCGCTCAACGCTCTCGACGAACGACGGTTTTATGTGGTGCTGCCGTCTCGCGCGCGACGCCTGTGGTGGTTCAAACGTTGGTTTCCCGAGGCATTCCTCCGCCGTGTCGAACGTGCATTCCGCGATGGCGTTCCCCGGGTAGAATGAGCAGCGGTCGCGACGTTTGACCCGTCCCTTTGATTGTGTTCACGTCATGCTCAACCTCAGTTCGCCTACACCGCCGCAATGGCTCACGTCGATCGAGAGCCACATCGACGAGATTCTCATCGACCACGCTCACTGCGAAAAGAAAGCGGCGAGCACGGCAATGAACTTGATCTTCGCCTATGTCGATCAAGTGCCGATTGTCTTGGAACTATCGACGATCGTGAACGAAGAGCTCGACCACTTTCGGCAGGTGCTCGAAGTCCTCGAGCGTCGCGGCGTGCCATTCCGACGACTGAAGCCCAGCAGCTATGGACAGCGGTTGAGCGAGACGATTCGCAAGACCGAGCCCGACCGCGCGGTCGATCGGTTTTTGGTTGCCGCGTTGATCGAAGCTCGTTCGTGCGAACGCTTCGACTTACTCCGCACGCGGATTTCTGATCGCGAGTTGGCCGGGTTCTATGACTCGCTGTTCGAAAGCGAAGCCCGGCATTACGCGACCTACGTGCAAATGGCGCGTCATTTCGCCCCGGCCGACGTGGTTGACCGTCGCCTCGCGGAGCTTTCGCGGATCGAGGCCGATATCATCGCCACCGGCGACGAGTTGCCGCGGATGCACTCATAGCGAACGGCAACTGAGAGCAAACGCGCAAGCACAGCCTTGCTCAGAACGAGTCTCAAGAAGTTTCCGCTGATTCGTGCAACAGGCTGTCTGTATCGACGCGGATTTGTCGGTCGCCAGCGAGATATACTGTCGCGTTTAAGTAGCTATCAATGGGCGGTGAGGGACTCGAACCCCCGACATCCACGGTGTAAGCGTGGCGCTCTAACCAACTGAGCTAACCGCCCGGCGTCCAAAATCTCGCTTGACGCGATGTGTAAGTATAGTGTGCGCTGCGGTCAGGCCACAAGTCTTGACTCCGAGTCGCGTGGGCTCGAACTAGCAAGCGGCGATCTACGTGCCGGGTTGTAACCGCTCGGCAAAGAACTTCCGCACCTGCTCACGTACCGCCGGCGTCTGAAACTCTTTGCCGCCGTGACCGGCACCAGGCAGAATTTGCAGCGTGCTCGGCACGCCGACGGCGCGGAGCTTGGAGTGCAACCGCTCGCTCTGTTCCACCGGCACGCCGGGGTCTTGAGCGCCGTGCATGATCAGAAACGGCGGATCATCGGCGCTTACGTGATAGATCGCACTCGCCTGACGGGCCAACTCGGGGCGATCGCGGACAATGCCACCCAGCAGCTTCGCGCCGTTCGACCGGGCCAAGTCATCCACCGTCTTACCCGCGGTCAGCACGTTCGGTGGCATCGTCAGCAGATCGGTGGGGCCGTACCAGTCACACACCGCCTGGACGCGACTCGATGTGGTCTCTTTCGTCGGCGCATCGAGCGTGCCGAGCATAGCCACGAGATGCCCACCGGCTGAGCCGCCCCAAGCGCCGATGCGTTCGTCGTTGAGTTCGTACAACTCGGCATGTTCCCGCAACCACCGGACCGCGGCGCGACAATCATCGATCTGCGCCGGCCATTGGGCGACACCCGTCAAACGGTAATCGATACTCGCCACCGCGAAACCATGTTCGGTCAACCACGTTGCCGGACAACGCGCTTTGCTCCCTTGACTCCAACCACCGCCGTGAACCCACATCACCACCGGCAACATCCCCGGGCGATCGAGCGGCCGATACAGATCGAGCAGGAGCGGCGACTCGGCGGTTCCACTGTATTGCAAATCGCGCAACGTCACCGTTCGCTCGCCGCGCAACTTGGCAAGCAGCTCGACGATCTGCCGCGGGTCATCGCCCGAGAGTGAATCGGGCTGATGAGCTAACAGCGTTTCCAGTTCCTCGCGCGTGCCGGTCGTAGCATTGAGATGCAGCAGCTTGCCGGTCGCACGCACTCGGCCGATCAACGTGGCATCGCCGAGCCATTTGGGCCACAGGCGAATCGTCTCAACCCCTGCGGAGGCGTAGGCTTCGATCTCGTCGGGCTGGCCGATCAAACCAATCTGCCGCGCTTCGGGCAGTTGGCGACGAAACTCGCGTGCCTGTTCAACGCTCCGCACGCCCACGATAGTCCGCCGCGGATCGCCGTCGTGCCGCACCGCAGCGATCACCCGGGCCACATAGACCTCGCCCGTCTCTTTGAGATCGAGCAACACGTCGATCTTGCCGCGACATTCGAGCAGCACATCGTTGAGCGCCGCGACCGGCTCGCCCGCAAAGCGACGGTCGAGATGGCTGCCGGCGTCGAGCTGCCGAATCTCGGCCAACGTTCGCTCGCCGATCGGCCCTTTGCCATTGGTCGTGCGATCGAGCGTCGCGTCGTGCGACAGAACGAGTAGACCATCTTTCGTGGTCCGCACGTCGACTTCGACCGCGGTAGCTCCCACGGTGATGGCTTGCCGCGTGCTGGCGAGTGTGTTCTCGGGCCGATCGGCGCTTGAACCTCGATGCGCGACGATCTGCTTCACTTTGCTCGCGGCAACGGCCAGATCCGCCGCCAGGCGTGGTTCGCAGTCGATGAATAGCGCCAGGGCAATGAACAACGGCAACGAGCGAAGCATATCGAGCTTTCCAAGTGACGGCAGTAAGAAGGTCTGGCATGAATGAGCCAGCAATATCCGCCGCCCGAGATCGCTCGTCAAATCGGTCGCATTGCCGTCCTCGTAGCCGAACTCGCCAGAGTTCGGGTGGTGGCCCTTTCAAGAGACACCCAAACTCTGGCGAGTTCGGCTACGTTCCTGTCACACACTCACGCGAACGCTGCCGCCACTGGCTCGCCACCGTCGACCAACTTGATCGGCCGACCGATCGGACTCATGTTCTCTCGGCCTGCGTCGATTTTGAGCCCCTTGTAGATCGTCTGCAAGAAATCTTTCTCGGTCACCGGCGTGTCGTCGACGTCCTCGCCGTTCGCGCTTGTGGTGCCGATCACTTGCCCGCCGCGCACTCCGGCACCGGCGAGCGCCGCCGAGAACGCGCGTGGATAATGATCGCGGCCTCCACGTGGATTGAGCCGCGGCGTGCGACCGAACTCGCCCATCCAGACGACCAGCGTGCGATCGAGCAGCCCGCGTTGTGACAAATCTTCGAGCAGATACGCGAACGGCCGATCGAGTTGTCCGCACAGGTCGGCACAACGCTGGCCGTTGTTGTCGTGCGTGTCCCAATTGCCCAGACTCACCTCGACAAACGTGACGCCGGTCTCGATCAAGCGGCGAGCGACGAGACAGCCGGTGCCAAACTCGCCACGACCGTAAGCATCACGCACCTTGTCCGCTTCGCGACTGACATCGAACGCCTGCATGCTCGGGCTGAGCACCATGCGTGACGCTTGCTCGTAGAGCTTGCGATGATCGGCGATCTGCCCGGCCGCGATCTCGGGACCGCTCGAGTCTTCGAGCTTGCCAAGCAGTCCGAGTCGTCGTTGATAACGATGCTCGTCGGTGGTGGGTCGCACGTTATCGGGCATGCGGGTGGCCGAGTTCATTTGAAACGCGTCGAACTCGGTCCCCAAGAAGCCGCCGTTGCCCGAGTTTTGTGTGCGACCGATGCGCACAAACGCCGGCAGCTCGCTGGTCGGATTGCGAATCGCGTGCGCCACGGCCGATCCGAGCGTCGGATAATTCACGCTCGACGACGGGACGTAAGACGTGTGCAACAAGTAGGATGCGCGTTGGTGGTTGCCCTCTTTGGTGGTCAGCGAGCGGAACACGGCCAGCTTGTCGCTTTGCTCTGCGAGCTGCGGCAGATTGGCCGACCATTGCACGCCGGTGGTCCGCGTGGCGATCGCTTTCACATCGCCGCCGTTGGCATGGCCGGGCTTGGGATCAAACGTATCGAGCTGACTCGGGCCGCCCCCCATCCACAGCAGAATGCACGCCATTCCCTGCTTACGCAGTTCCGCTGCGTGCAGGCTGACGTGATCGGTGAGCGACAGGCCCGCGCTGCCCGTCGCACCGACGAGTTTGAGAAAGTCGCGGCGACCGACGACGCCATCGCGATTGACGGTGAGTTGCGAGCGGTATTGGAGCGACATGATTTTGGTCTCGCGTTGCGCACGCGCTAGCGCGTGCCGGGAGTTGCACAAGTGGGTGGATGTTGGCGCTTTCGGTCGATTGCGGGGCGGAGTCGATCGACGTAGTTAACTAAAGGCACGCGAGACGCGTGCCCAACGTTCAATTCCGATACACGAACTCGGTGCGATTCAGCAGCGCCCAAAGCAAATCCTCATACGCCTCGGCGCGATCTTTTGTCTGCCGTACATGCGTGAGACTGGCGCTGAGCTCGCGCTCATTCGGCTCGCGGCCGAGCGTTCGCAGATACAATTCGACCACCAGTTCCTCGTCGTCCGGGGTTTGATTCACGAGCCGGCCCAGCTGCGTGACCGGTGACCGAGCCTTGATCGCATCGTTGAGCATTCCGCCATTCATCAGCATCAGCGCCTGCGGGATCGTGTTGGTCACTTCATCGCGCCGCACGCTGGGATCGTAGCCGAACGTTTGGCCGAAGAAGAAGCGTGCTCCCAACCGACCGAGCGGACCAATCGGCGGCGCGGTTCCGCCGATCGACGCGAGCTCCACGCCGAGCGCGCCTTGCAACACATCGAGAATCTGGTCGGCTCGCAACCGCTGCGCACAATTGGCGACGAACGCGGGTTGGTGCTCCAGGCGACGCGGTCGTGCCTCGCGCTGATACGTCTCGGTCGCCATGATCGTGCGGTACAACCATTTCACGTCGTGCTTGTGATCGACGAACTCGCGGGCCAGCAGCTCCATGGTTTGCGGCGCGGTCGGCTTGCGATCGGGGCCGAGGTCGTCGATCGGTTCATAAAACCCTTCACCGATCAGCTCGGCCCAAACGCGATTCACAAATGCCCGGGCGAACCAAGTGTTCTCACGAGCCGTGAGCCACTCGGCGAGCGAATCACGCCGCTCGCTGTCGCTTTTGCCGGTGGTCAACTTGCGGCCGGTGGCAAAGAAGACCGGCGCGACCATCGTTCCCTTCGCACTCGGATCCTTCAGGTCGGGCATGTAGTGCTCGGGATCGCGGCGTCCCATCATGCCGGGTCGCCGGGCACCGAAGTCGGCCGAGGCAATCTCGATGCCGCGTGGCTGGCCGTTGATCAACACCGGTCGGGCCGAGATACGCGGGAAGAACGCGGCGAACTCGTGGAACTGCTGACGCTTCCAACGATCGGTCGGATGGTCGTGGCACTGAGCACATTGAATCTGCACGCCCAGGAAGATGCGCGACATCTCGCTCGCCACATCGACGGGCTCGGCCATTTGAGCGACGATCACAGCCGTCTCGCCATGTTCCTGCACATTGCCGGTCGCCTCGACAAACGTTTGCGCGATGCGATCCCAACCGACGTTCGTGTTGAACTGCTGCGTCAGATATTCTTCCAACGGTGCGGCAACGAGTAGCGCTCGATCTTCCGTGCGACGATACATGATCACATCGCGCCAATACCGGGCCCAATTGCGACCGTAGCGAACGTCGTTCAGTAACTTCTCGACGATCTTCGTGCGCTTGTCGGCTGCCGGATCGAACGCGAACAACGTCAACTCGCTAGGCGACGGCAGTTCACCTACGAGGTCGAGATAGACGCGACGGAGAAACACCTCATCGCTGGTGCGCGGCGCGAGTTGATCTTTGACCTTGGCCCAATCGAGTTCCGTAGCCAACTGCTGATCGATCCGCGTGGCGAGCGACGGTGGCGTGGTGACTTTCGGCAGAGCATTCTGCGTGGCGGTCTTGTTCGCCTCGGCCGCGAGCAAAGGTGAGGTGCCGAGTGCGATCGCGGCAACGAACAGAAGCAGTCGAGCGAACATAAGGGCCTCACACGTTGGGCACGCGCCAGCGCGTGCCTTGATTCACGGTGGTCAAACGATATCGCATGCCGAGCGATCTCAGTCGTAGCCGAACTCGCGAGAGTTCGGGTGGCTGACGTAGGGACACATCTCCCGAACTCTGGCGAGTTCGGCTACAAGAGTGGACCAGCTCTGACGACTTAACTGGCTCGAGGCACGCGAGACGCGTGCCCAACGGGTCATTCAACCCCGACCCGGGGCAACAGGTATCGCCGCGTTCGCGAGAATTCTGATCGACGCTCGTCGGCGGAGCGCAATGGCAAGGACGATATAGACTTACGGCCGAGACGTGCGTGGCACGCGACGTTGCAATTCGGCCTCAATCGCGGCCAGGCCCGTGAGCGGCGCCTGACACGCGAACCCTTCGCAGATGAACAACGTCGGCTCGCTAGCTCCCTCGGGCTTGCCGACGAAGAGCGGGTCAAGCTGCGGCGAACGAGTCGCGCTCGGCCGCAGTGCTACGACTTTATCCGGCCAGAAGCGTTGTCGCACCGACCGCAGCACCGCTTGCGTGGCGCTACTCGTGCGATCACCGACCAACGCCACCTCTTGCGTTGGCCCTTGCACCATCGACGCGGCGATCAACGATTGTCCCGCGGCCGAGGGTGCCCGTTGAATGAAGTCGACCGAGACTTGCAACGTTCGCTCGGCAGCGGCGAAGTAGTCGTCGCGTCCGCACAACTTGCCGAGTCGCACCAAGGCGGTCGCCGCGAGAGCATTGCCGCTCGGCGTGGAACTGTCTTGCACATCTTTCTGTCGCGTGATGAGTTGCTCGTGATCGACCGCCGTGTAGAAGAACCCACCTGACTCGGCGTCGTGGAACAACGCGAGCATCGTGTCGGCCAGCGTCGCCGCCTCGGTGATCCAGGTTTCGTCGAACGTCGCTTCGTAGAGCGAGACCAACGCGTTGACAAGACCGGCGTAGTCGTCGAGATACGCGTCGAACTTGGCCTGACCGCGCCGCCACGAGTGCAGCAACCGGCCGTCGTCGCGCCGCAACTCTTTGAGAATAAATGCCGCGGCTTTCGCGGCCGCCTCAACATACCGCGGCTCATCGAGCACAGCGCCGGCTTGCGCCATGCCGTCAATCATCAAGCCGTTCCAACTCGTGAGCACCTTATCATCCAAGCCGGGCCAGATGCGCTGGTTGCGCATGGCGAGCAACTTGGCCCGATCTTCGCTCAACTGTTGGGTAAGCTCGCCGAGATCACGACTCAACAGCGCGGCCATCTGCCCGAGCGACTTGGGCAGATTCAAGATATTGGCATGTTCGAAGTTGCCACCCGGCGTGACATCATAGATGCGACAGAAAAGTTGCCCGCGATCAACGCCGAGGATTTGCTCGATCTCGGCGGGAGTCCAGACATAGAACTTCCCTTCGACCCCTTCGCTGTCGGCATCTTGCGTGCTGTAGAAACCGCCGGCCGGGTCGGTCATCTCGCGCAGGATGTAGTCGCACGTCTCACGCACCACACGTCGATAATCGTCGCGGCCGGTCGCTTGCCACGCTTCGAGATACGCAACCACGAGCAGGGCATTGTCGTACAACATCTTCTCGAAGTGCGGCACGAGCCACCGCTCGTCGACCGAGTAGCGATGAAAGCCGCCGCCGAGTTGATCGTAAATCCCGCCAGCCGCCATTTTGTCGAACGTGTGTGTGACCATTGCCAGGACGCGATCGTTCGGTCGATGGTGATGTTCGCGGAGCAACACGCGCAGGTCCATCGGATGCGGAAACTTCGGTGCACCGCCAAAGCCACCATGCTGATGATCGAAGGCCCGTTCGAGACTGCCGACCGCCACGGGCAACAGTTGCGGCGGCAACGGCTGGGCCGACTTGAGACCCTCGCTGGCGATGGAGTGCAGATGACTGGTGAGTTCGCCCGCCTGTTGCTGGACGGCATCGCGTCGCGTTTTCCAAGCGTCGGCCACGGCCTGCAAAACCTGCCCAAACCCGGGCATCCCGTACCGCGACGCGGGCGGAAAATAGGTGCCGCCATAAAACGGGCGCAAGTCGGGCGTCAGAAACACGCTCATCGGCCAACCGCCGCGGCCGGTCATCACTTGCACGGCGTTCATGTAAATCTGATCGAGGTCGGGCCGTTCTTCGCGATCGACCTTGATCGAGATGAAGTCGGCGTTGAGCAGCGCCGCGATCTCGGCGTTCTCAAAGCTCTCGTGCTCCATCACGTGACACCAGTGACAGGCCGAGTAGCCGATCGACAAGAAGATCGGTCGATCGAGTTGCTTGGCGAGCCCGATCGCCTCGGCTCCCCACGGATGCCAATCGACCGGATTGTTGGCATGCTGGAGCAGATAGGGGCTCGTTTCGTGGGCGAGGCGGTTCATGGGGCGGGGGAGGTGAGTAGGTGAGTAGGTGAGTAGGTGAGTAGGTGAGGGCGCGAAACCGCAAGCGAGGGGCGTAGCCGGTGAATGGAAATGAGTCGAACACGCCGCGAGTCGGTGACCTACTTACTCACTTACTCACTTACTCACTTACTCACTTACTCACCTGCATCCCACCCGCATTTCACTTAAACTCCTGCCCCGGTCCGGGAAACGTCCCTGTCCGGACGTCGTCGCGAAACTGGCTCACCGCGCCGGTGATCGTCGACTTGAGATCGGCATACGCTTTGACAAACTTCGGCACATAGCCGCTGGTGAGCCCGAGCAGATCGTTGATCACGAGCACTTGGCCATCGCACCCGACACCAGCCCCGATGCCGATCGTGGGGATGCGCAAGGTCGCCGTGATCTTGTTCGCAATCGCCGTGGGGATGCACTCGAGCACGATCGCAAACGCGCCGGCGTCTTGAGCCGAGGTGGCGTCGTGCAACAGGCGTTCTTCATCGCGCTGCACCTTGTAGCCGCCGAGCATGTGAACCGTCTGCGGTCGCAAGCCGACATGGGCCATCACCGGGATGCCCGCGGCGACCAGGGCCTCGATGATCGGCGCTTGATCGGCGCCCCCTTCGAGCTTGACGGCCTGACAACGCGTCTCTTTCAAGATTCGGGCCGCATGTTCGACAGCTCGATGCGGGCCGAGGTGATTGGTCGGAAACGGCATGTCGACAACGACCAAGGCATGATGCACCGCGCGACCGACCATCTCGGCATGGTAGATCATTTCGTCGAGCGTCACGGGCAACGTGTTGGTGTGCCCCTGTACGACCATCGACATACTGTCGCCGACCAGAATTCCCTCGATGCCGGTTGCGTCGAGCAACCCGGCCATCGTGTGATCGTAGGCCGTGAGCATCGTGATCTTGCGACCCGCGCCCTTGAGGGCCATGAACCGGGGGACAGTCATGCGTGGGTCAGCTGAAGACATGCGACGAGGTATCGAGAGAGAGAAGCAAAGGGCTCACCGGGGCCGGCCCGATCGACGGCGGAATTCCGCTCCTGACAGGGGGCACGGACAAGGCATTGTTACGATCCCGACCGAGCGAGGCAACCGGCCGCAGGCCACGCGAAGGTGGCAATTGCGACTTTGGCGGCTCGAAAATACTGGAATCGCGCACGGCCTGCCGGTAAGCTGGCCTGCAGAGCGATGCGGGTTCTGCACCCGTGACAATCTGCTCAAAAGCTCTGCGAAGGTCGATTGGTTCGACCCGCTGTTTTGATTGCCCCCGTCGATCTGCCCAGAGGAGTTTTGTTCGCATGGCCCGTCATTGGTTTTCATTTGCCGTCGTCGCCTCGCTGTTGGTCATGGTCACGTCGATTGTTTACGCTCAGGGCAAGGCACCGGCGTCGACGCAACTTGGTTCGCCGGTGAAGGGGCAGTTCAAGAAGTTCGGGCAGAACGGCGTGGTCGAAATGGCGTCCGGCACGCGCGACGTGTACGTGCAGTTGGCTCCCAAGTGTCGCACGGTCATCTCCGGGATTGCCGAGCCGAGCTTCTTGGCTCCGCAGATGTTCGTCAAGATTCCCGAGATCGAAGCCAATGCGTTGGGCGAAACCAAAGGCGCGATCAAGAAGCTCGATATTGTCGCTCCCGACCCGAACACCGAGATCCCGACGTTCTACACCGAGTCGGCCACGGCGTCGCTCACGCAGAAGAAACTGACGAAAGAAGAAGCCGAAAAGTTCAACAAGTATTTCGTGCGTGGCACGATCACCAAGATTTCCGGTGACGACAACGAACGGGAACTGCAAATCAAAGTTCCGAACGTGACGGTGACCGCCAAGCTCGCGCCGGACTGCAAGATCGAGGTGCTCTCCGATGCCGTTCGCTTCGCCCGGCCGGGTGACGAAGCCGAGGTGCGTGAAGGCTCGGAGGTGCAAGTGCCGATGCCGCCCGCGCCCAAAGCAGCCAAGAACGCTCCCAAAGGCGCTACACCTGCCGCGGCACCGCAAGGCCCGCGATTCATCATCGCCACTTGGTTTCAAGTGACCGCTAAAGAGCCGCTGACCGGCAAGAAGAAGCCGGCCGGCAAGAAGTAGCAGCCGGTCTTTTCGAAGTATCGAAACCGATCCATGGCCACGCTTGTCGTGGCCATGTTTTTTGGTTCACACGTTGGCCGCGGGATCGGCGCCGGGATCGATCGACTCGACCCGACTGATGATCTGGCCGTGCTGCACGCGCGTGGTGATGACCTGGCCGATATTCAGTTCGGCGGCAGATCGCACGAGCCGGTCATTGTAGGTGGTCGTCACACTATAACCCCGGGCAAGAATTCCCAACGGGCTCAGCGCTTCGAGCTGCGCCGCCTTGCCGTCGAGTTGCCGTCCGGCCAGTCGCAAACGTTGCCGCAAGGCGCGTGTCCCCCGAGTCGACAATTCATCGAGCCGTTGCGTCAGATCGTGGATCAAGTCGAACGGCTTGCGCATCACGCGCCGCGACGCGAGTTGGTCGAGCTGACGTCGGGCCAGTTGCGCTCGACCGCGCAAGGCTTGCACCAGTCGTTGCTGTTGAGCCCGCAAATAGGCGAGCACCTCGGCTTGGTCAGGCACGACCCGCTCGCCGGCTTCGGTCGGAGTGAGCGCCCGAACATCGGCGACCAGATCGGAAAGCGTCACGTCGATCTCGTGACCCACGGCCGAGATGACGGGAATCCGCGAGGCGTGAATGGCCCGGCAGACAACTTCTTCGTTGAAGGCCCACAGGTCTTCGAGACTGCCGCCGCCACGTCCGACGATGATCACGTCGATCGGCACACTCAAGCGATTAACCGCCGCGATGCCTCGGGCAATCTCTTCAGCCGCGCCGTCCCCTTGCACTTTCGTCGGCACGATGAGCATGTCGGTCGCGCGCCAGCGGCGTTCGACGACCTGTAAAAAGTCGCGGATCGCCGCACCGGTTGGGCTCGTGACAAAGGCGACGCGGCGCGGAAAGAGCGGCAGTCGACGTTTGCGGCCCGGCTCGAACAAACCCTCGGCCGCGAGCTTTTCGCGCAGCCGACGCAGTGCCAGTTCCAGAGCCCCGAGCCCGCGGGGTTCGATCCGCCGCACGACGATCTGATACTGACCGCGCGGCGGGTAAACCTCGACATCGCCCAGGCAGTTGACCTCGAGACCATCTTCGAGCGCGAAGCGGAGGCGTTCCGCCACACTGCGCCACATCACGGCGCGGATTTGAGCCCGTTCGTCTTTGAGCGTGAAGTAACAATGACCCGAGCTAGGCCGCGAGAAGTTCGAGATTTCGCCCCAGACCGAGACGCCCGAGCAGCGGGTCTCGACGAGTTCCTTGATGCCCATGGTCAAGTCATAGACCGAGAGCGGTTCTTGCTCGGTGGGCAGTGGTGAGGACATGCGGGAAGTTGAGGGGGCGGTGAGTAGGTGAGTAGGTGAGTAGGTGAGTAGGTGAGGGAGCAAATTCACTCGTGCGGCGCGAGAGCGCTGCAGGTGTAAACTTGCAGATTGAGCGGGAAGCCCCAGCCGGCGAGCAAGTCGGGCAGCGTGCCTCCTTGCCAGACTGATGTCGCGCCGTCGGGTTTGAGTTTCACGCAGACCGTCACGCGGTCTTCGACGGGTGTCACGGGCAACGCGGGTCCCACCGGTGTGCAGGGATAACCCGAGATCGTGGTCGTCGCGGCGTTCGACTGCTCGATCACGACGTTAGCGTCGGTCGTGGCTGCCGAGATGCTGAGATTGTGGATCGAAAGCACCTGGTTGACCGCAGCCAGCACGTCGACCGCCCCGGCACCTCGGGCTGCGACGCGAGCCCCTTCTTGCGCCGCCGCACTGATCGTCTGTTGCACGAGCAGCACGAAACCAAACTCGATCACCGCCAGAAACAAGATCAACACCAGCGGAAACGCCAGCAGAAACTGCAGTGTCATGATCGCCCCGCGGCGGCTGCGGCGACGATGCCGAGCTGTTCGCAAGGCCGTCGGCGCACGGTGATCGGTCGCGACTTGTCCGGCGACAAACCTCGTCGATTTCAGCACTGACAGCATATGGCGACAGATCGACACGACCGTTTCCCTTTGGTTTTCCAAACTAACATTTATCTTACCGGCAATTGTCGCCTAGAATACAGATCGGTTTCAAAATCGCCGCTAGCGACCCTTTCAGATCACGTGTCCCGACGCATGCCGGTCATTGCCGCCACTCGCCGCCGCCCGTTCCGCGCTCTCCGCCGGGGCGTGTACATTTGGGAACTCGTGGTAGTCGTGCCGTTCATCCTGCTGCTGCTCTTGGGCGTGATCGAGTACGGGTTCGTCTATATCAACCAACGTCATTTGGCGATGGCGGCCCGGACCGGTGCCAAGATCGCTGCTGAGCAAGCGATCTTCGACATCGCCGCGATCAAGGACGAAGTCGATCGCCATCTGCTCTCGGCCGGTTTCTCGGGCAGCGCGACCGAAGTTGTCTTGCAACACAACGTCGGCTCGCCTGTGCCGGTGGTGATTTCGAGCCTCGGCTCGCCCGTGGGCCCGTATCCGACCGGTCCCGCGCTGCCCGACGCGAGCGTGGTGCCCGAAGGTTGCGTGCGGGTGACGGTGCTCGTCCCTTTCACGATGCTCACGCCCGACTTGCTCGCCGCGTTTGGGTTCAGCCTGTCGTCGCAACAAGCTCAGCAGACGACCACTCTTTGTCACGAGGCGTTATGAACGTCGCTGCTCAACGCCATCGGCAGGGCCGCGCTCGGCGGGGCTCTTTCATCGTGTGGCTGCTCATCGCGCTGCCGATCATGTTGCTCATTCTCTTGGGCGTGACCGGCATTGGCTCGCTCTGGCTCGCGCGGGCCGAACTCGGCAATCTGGCCGACGCCACCGCTCTGGCCGGAGCCAAAGTCTGGGGCGATGGTGCCGACGACGCTGCTAATCGCACGGCAGCTCATCTCGCGGCGCAAGCCCTCGGCGAAGCGAACACCATTCTCGGCATCGCGTCGACCTTGTCGGCCAACGACAACGCCGCGAACCTGAACAACAACGACACGTGCCCCGGCACGATTACCCTCGGCCGGCTCACGGGTGGCGTGTTCGCCGCCGATCAAAGCCCCATGGCGGTGAACGAACGCGCGTGTCGGGCCGAGTTGACGACCTCCGTCAGCCTGCCATTCTTAAGCAGTATCGGGGTCGTCGGGCCATTCACGATCTCGGCCAGCTCGGTCGCTTATTACGACGGTGTCGTCGCCGGAGCCGGCACGCCGCGGTTGACCATGATCTCGTCGGCCACCTGCCCGTAACGCGATTGTGAGCTCGGCCGCATCACCGCATGACGTGCGGGATGTTCTTACTTAACGCATCCGCGTCGTGCGAATCGGTCCCGGCGCGGGACTCGTTTTCATCGGCGTGGTGCTCTTCGGCGGAGTCCATTGCTGCGGCGATTGAGCCGGCGCGGGCGACGAGTCGGGCACTGGCGACTTTAAGTGGGGCTGTGCAGGCGTGGGTTGCTGAGTGGTCTGTGGTTGCGTGCGAATCACCGGGCTCTCACCTGGCGAGTCGAACACATAGTCAATCGACTCGTCGTTCTCGACGACAGTTTCATCTTCGACGAACTCATCATCACGCGACGAGAACGTGCCCGGGCTGAGCACCGAGTTGTGCCGCTCGCAGAAGCCGATGACCGGCACTCCGTCCCAGTAAACCGGTCCGCAGTAATCGTCGGGTCCCTGACAGAAACGACAACCGCCCGTCGAGAGCGCCGCGCTCGCCAAGGTGGCCAAGATCAACCGTCGCATGATCGCTTCCCCGCTATGCTGTGCTATCAGAACCGGCAAACGTTTT
>JAEUIL010000105.1 GCA_016794255.1 Planctomycetaceae bacterium
GCCACCACGTATCGACACCCCCGCGGCCCCCAACGCCGTGTTGCTGCCGATGCCCGTCAAACCGCTAGTCAAAATCCACACGCTATTGAGCCCGGCGTTGTTACCCGAGAGCGTCATCGCGCCAGCCCCAGCCCGTGACAACGAGGTCGTCGCCAGGCCCGTCATATCTGCGGAAATGAGCAAATCGGTATTCACGCCCGGCAACACTGAGTCATTGACCGTAATCACGTGACTCGCAGCCGAACCACCAACGCCAGAAAAGAGTGCGGGCCAATTGAGTTTGCCGCTGATCGTTGCCGCAGGAGTGGCGTTGCTGCTGCCTTGGAACGCATTGACGGTCAAGTTGTTGACGATTTCGAGCGTACCCGTGCCGGTTGCAATATCACCACTGGCAACCTGACCGCGGCTGATGACAATGTTGCCAGCCTGATTGTTGAAGTCATTCAGATCGAGCAAGCCCGACGCGTTGATCGTGACCGTGCCCAGCGTGGTATTGGTAAAGTTAAGTGCTGAGAATTGATTGTTCGCCGCCAACCGTAACACCGCCGAATTGTCAGCGTTCACGTTGTCGCCGATCACTAAGTCGCCCTGAATTGCCGTGCCACCCGCCTTGTTCAACACCAGCGTGCCCGCCAAGACCGTCGTCACATTCCGCAGCACATTTTCCTTCGAGCCCCGGAATTCGACCACGCCTTGACCGGTCTTGAAAAACTGGTTGGCAGCCATGCCCACCACCGCACCGCTCATCCGAAGTTCGCTCGCGCCGTCAGCAGAAACCGCCACAACTGCGCTGTTGAGGTGGACGTCGCCCGTGATCTCGTTCACGCCCGACGCGCTGCGGAGCGCACCCGAATCGAACGACAGGCCAACACCCGGACCCGCGATCGAGATGTTCTCAGGAATTGTGACCGAACCGCGCAATTCGAGCGCCGCGCCAGCCGTTACGACAGTGTGTCCCGCGGTCGAACCAAGCCCGTTGTTTTGTTGTACGTTGAGAATGCCCTGCGTGACCGTCGTGAGACCTTCGTACGTGTTGTTGCCGTCGAGCGTGAGCATGCCTTGGCCGAGCTTGATGATGCCGCCCGTGCCACTGACCGTATCGGTGATCATCGTGTTGCCGGCGCCATCGACCGTCAGATTCACGAGCGTGCCGGTGTCGACCTTGCCGAGCAACATCGACGCGCCCGAGTTACCCACGACAATCGACGTCACCTGCCCCGGAGCAGGCACGATCGTCAATGGCGCGGCCATGGTGTTGCTGCCGACGAGATTGTTCGACACCACGCCTTCCATGAGCGAGATGCTGTTCGTGCCTGAGACGTTGTAGCCCGAGCCGACGAACGTCAACGAACGGAACCGCGTTCCTGGCGCGAACGTGTTTTCGCTGTTGTACTTAGCGGCGGTGACCGGAAAGACGAGGTTGTCTTCCGCCTGCGGCGCGGCGTTGCCCACCCAGTTCGCCGCGTTGGTCCAGTCGTCATCGAGCCCGGCGGCACCGCTCCACACTCGAATCGCGAGCATCCGGCGTTCTTCGAGCGGCTCCATGCGGAGTCCTGCGAAGAACGATTTCCGTGACGCTACCGTCGAGGGCTTTGCCTTTTTGCCCGGCGAAAATAGCTGCTTGAGATAGTTCCAGACCTTAAAAGCCACGATGGTATCCTCTGGTGACTTCAGATTGCCCGGATGCCTACGACGGCGCTCTGGTTCCTAGAAGCGACGGCGATAAGTACCCGAGACGAGACCTTGTCGTGCCCAACGGCGGCGGCACCAGGCAAACGCGTAATGCGGACGAGACCTGGCAACACGACAACAGGGGGCCATTTCGCACAATAAACACGAGGCGCGACCCACGCAAGAAAATTGCAGCGTAAAGACTTAAATCGATTCGCCGCTTTCCAATTACATCCTTTTGGAGGGGCCTTTTCTGCGTTGAGCGTCTCACCAAATCGGGCAGTATGATAACCACCCATCCTGGCTGTCATTGGGCGTCCAAACCTTGCGTTCGGAATCTCCCCCAGCTCACCTCTATGGTCGCAGCCTTGCGTAACCGAAACGAAGCAAAAATCCCTCCCTGATCCGACCGCTAGCAACCAACTCGATCAGGGGGAAAGAATATCGCGAAGAATTTTTTGCGCAATTTGCCCATTCCACCGGTGTCCTCCATTGAACCGGTCGATCTGCAGTCGGTCACTCTGACCAAACGACTGATACGCGGACTGCATGCGCTGCCACGCCCGCTCAACCCAAACGGGATCGATCAGCCGGTCGCTATTGCCCACTTCCCACAGCAAGGAACGGGGCGCGATGAGCGAGGCAATCTCGGGAATGTCGCCGTGCTCTAAAATACCAGGAATCAACTGGCAGCCTGCACCGTAAGCTCCGTAAACCCTTTCTTGGAAGCAGTTTAGGGCTCCCGATACAACCGCCACCTGGATCCGTTCATCGACCGCGGCGACGAGTGTGGTCATCCGCCCGCCGTACGACAGCCCGACACAACCAAGCCGCCCGGGATCGACCGGCGTCTGCTGCAGCAGCGCATTCAAAGCCCACCGCGCGTCGCGCAAATTCTCGCCGATCAACGACCTGCCCAGGAACTGCAATCGCGTGGCCGTCACGCCACAGATATCCGAGTCACCCGGCCCGCCGCGGCGACGTCCAAACGGCGTCAGACACGGCACCGCGACTGCGTATCCCTGTCGGACCAACTGCCGACCGTAATCGTAGTTGGCCGATTCAATCGCCTGCCGCAATTCGGCCGTATCGTCGATACCGGCGACCGGATCATGTCCAAAGCGACCGTGACCGTGGAGCGCAAGTATGCCGGCAAGCTTGCCCGACGACTTTTTCGGCACCAGAACGTGCATCGGCACCGGCGCGAGCCCCTCGGCTTCTAAGACCAACTCCTTGCGTTGATGATCTTCAAGGTCGACCACGCGTTCGACATGCGTCTTCCATTTGGCCGGTGGCTCGATCGGTCCCAGCAACTCGCGTAGCTTTGCGCCGAATTGCCGCTGCCAAGCCCGACACTCGTCGGCCGATGTCCCCTGATAGCGCATCTTCAGTGGTGCATTCGCTGCCAAGTCGTCGATCCGTTGCTCGATCGTTGGCACGCCGACTCGCTCTTGGCCGTGAATCCGCTGACCCAGCCAAGATGAACCCCAACCGGTCGCCAAGACCGAACCGATCCACCGTCGGCGGGACCAATCTGTGCTCGACTCGGGCATGTCGAAAACCTCGTATTTCCCGGAATTTATTGAGTTTTCAATACATTCTTGTCCAGTTCGCGATTCGCTCTCACCCCGGCTTTCGTCCCGCCCAAGTCCAATGCCGATCGCTCGTCGCCTGCACCGTCTCCGGCGCGAATCCGTACTCGCCTACCACCGCCCGCACCTCGTCAAGCGTCAGCGCCGCATGCAGCGAATCGGCAAACATCTGCCGCTGATGCTCGTTCGCGCCGGCCGCATATTGATCGACCAGTTGTTGCAGCTGCTCACGATCATGCGGTCGCAAGAGATCGCGAAAGAATAACCAACCGCCGGGCCTCACCACGCGCACCGCCTCAGCGATCACCGCGCTCGGCTGCGGAATATGATGCACGATGCTGTTCGACATCACGACGGCAAACTGCCCCTCGTGATACGGCAAACCTTTGGCATCGATCTGCTCGAGCACGATCGACGTTTGCAGGGCTGCACGTGCCACGTTCTCCGCCGCGCGCACGAGCATGTGCTGGGCTAAATCGACTGCCCGAATTTTCAGCCCGGCCACGCGGCCCGCCAACTCGATCGGAATCAGAGCGGTGCCGGTTCCCAGGTCGAGCAGCTCCCCCGCATGAATCGCCGGACCGATGATCGCCAGCAGATCGTCAACGAACACGCGGTTGACCGCCCGGTGGTCCATCGCGTCGTAGTCGGCCGCCTCGGCGGCAGTGTCCATCACTTCGGTTTCCAACACCCGGGCCAGCGACATCAAGCACCTCGACCTTAGTCCCGCGGAAGACTGTCTCAGTTTGATACAGGTGTCGCAAACTGGCGAGCAGATTGCAACGGTTGTCCTGACAGACCAATTGTCCGGTGATCTTCCTACCCCGCTTCGCCTCCCACGTGTAACGACGAGTAGAAATGCCAAACGCGTTTGGAACTCTTACAGAGGCCCCGCCACGTTCTTTCGCGAAAGCAGCACCAGCACGACGCCTACGCCCACGTCAAAACTCACGTGCGGATTGGGTTTTACGACGGAAAAGGGCGATTGGTTCACGAGCGATTTTTCGGATCGAACCGATTAGGCACGGCACTTGCACAATTGAACAGCACCCCAGCAAGGCTGGCTCCGGATGTCAAATCGGCACCCGTGGCCAACGCGGTTTCGCTTGGGGGACGTTGGCCCCATTCAGTAAACTAGAGGAGCGGGATCGGCGAGTCGGCCGTGCGGAACGATTTTTCCCACGGCAGCGAACTCTCGGTCTGGAGGAACGTAAGGATGACTAGTCACGCGTTCGCAAGCGTTGCAGTTCAACCCGAGCCGGCGGTCGATAATCGGCCCAGCGACGAAGCGTTGCTGGCTGCTTATCGCGACCACGGCGACCGACAAGCGTTT
>JAEUIL010000167.1 GCA_016794255.1 Planctomycetaceae bacterium
ATCAATGCTTCCTTGTCGCGGATCAACACGACCTTGGCAGCGGTAAGTGGCTTGACTTATCTCGGGAATTTGAACTTTGCTGGCAACGATGTATTGACCGTCACATCGAACGATCTTGGCAACACGGGGGTTGGCTCGGCCCTAACCGATACGGACTCGATGTTGATTACGGTCAGTGCGGTGAATGACGGCCCGACCAACACGGTGCCGGCTGGGGTTCAGCATGTGAACGAGGACACGCCGTTGACGATCACGGGTGTTTCGATTTCGGATGTCGACGCTGGTGCGAACCCGATTTCTGTGACGCTGAGTGTGGTAAGCGGCACGGTGACCGTGGCGACCAACATCGGTGGCGGTGTCACGAGCGGATCGATCAGTGGCAACGGCTCTGGCAGTGTGACCATCACAGCTTCGCAAGCCGCGATCAATGCCACCTTTGCTGGTGCTAGTGGCTTGGTCTATCAAGGCAACAGCGACTTCTTCGGTAGTGATACGCTCACCATCACCACGAACGATCTCGGGTACACCGGCACGCCGGGTGCGATGACCGATACCGACACGATTCAGATTGCCGTGGCTGCGGTTAACGACGCCCCGAGTGGCACGACCTCGGGCGGAAATTCGTCCTACACCGAGAATCAATCTCCGGTCTTCGTGGATACGGGTATCGTCGTCACCGACGACACCTTGCAATGGGACACCGAGACGAGTTCGTATGTGGCCCAGATGTCGGGTGCTACGGTGCAAATCACCGGCAATTACGTGCCGGGCGAAGACGTGCTGAGCTACAACGGGGCGTTTGGGATTTCGACCTCGTTCAACAGTGTTACTGGCACGCTGACCTTGAGTGGCGTCGCGCTGACGGCAAACTATCAACAGGCACTGCGCTGGGTCACCTACCACAACACGAGTGAAAACCCGAGCACGCTGACGCGGGTTGCTACCTTCACGGCGTATGACGGCACGACCACCACAGTCCTCGGTCCTAAGAACATTACCGTGACTGCGGTGAATGACAGCCCTGTGAACGCTCTGCCGGGTGGCAAGACTTTGAACGAAGACGCTACCTTGGCGATCACCGGCATCTCGATTAGTGATGTCGACGTGCTCGGCAATCCGGCGACTCCGTCCAACACGGTTACGGTCACCCTGGGCGTGGTTAACGGTGTGCTGAACCTAAGCACCTCGGTAGTCGGCGGTGTGAACGCGGGGCAAGTGACCAACAACGGCACTGGCACCGTTACGATCACGGCCCCGTTGGCCGCGATCAACACGACGCTGGCAAACGCTTCGGGTCTCATTTACGCGGGTAATGCTCAGTACTTCGGGCCGGATACGTTGTCGATCACGACCAACGATCTTGGTAACACGGGTACCGGCGGCGCACTGGTGGATAGTGACACCTTGGCGATCACGGTGAGTGCTGTGAACGACGCTCCGGTGATTACGGCGACCGGTGCGGCATTGGCTTATGCCGAGAATGACCCGGCTACTGCGGTCGATCCGGCGCTGGCGCTGTTCGATGTCGAAGCCAATGTCTTCCCAGGCAGTGAGACTTACTCTTCGGCGACGGTCTCGATCACGTCGGGCTTCGTTTCGGGTCAAGACGTTTTGGCTCTGACGCCGATGCTTGGCATCACTGGCACGTTCAATCCGTCGACGGGCATCCTCACTCTCGCCGGAACCTCGTCGGCTGCTAATTATCTCACCGCGTTACAGTCTGTCACTTACATCAAAACTAGCGACAATCCGACCGTGGGTGCTCGCGTCGTGTCGTTCCAGATCAACGACGACGGCGTAATGAGCAACGTGACCACTCGCACGGTCAATGTTTCCGCCACGAACGACGCTCCGGTAGTCACGACGGCAGGCACGACGTTGACCTACACGGAAAACAATCCGGGCACAGCGGTCGATCCGACGTTGTTAATCAACGATGTTGACAATGCGAACTTGGTCTCGGCCGTGGTGCAAATCACGACCGGTTTCAACGCCGCTCAAGACTCGCTGTTGTTCACCAACCAGCTTGGCATTACTGGCAACTACAACGCCGCCAATGGCACGTTGACGTTGACCGGCACGACGACGGTGGCGAATTACCGCACGGCCCTGCGGACGGTGGCTTATGCCAACTCGAGCGACGCCCCGAACTCGACGAGTCGGTTGGTCGAATTCACTGTGAACGATGGCGGCTTGAACAGTGCTGTCGCCTCGCGTGCGATCAACATTGCGATCGTCAATGACGTGTCGGTTGTTGACCTCAACGGTGTCCCGAGCGGCCTTAACTATACGGCTGCCTTCACCGAAGGTAGCGGTCCGACGGCCATTGTGAATTCGACGGGTCTGACAGTCGTTGACGTTGACAACACGAACCTGGCCTCGGCCACGGTGACGTTGACCAACATCATGAACGCCAACCAGGAGACTTTGGCGGTCAATACAAGCGGTACGGCGATCAGTGCGGTCTACAACGCCACGTCCGGCGTGCTTAGCTTGACGGGTACCGACACGGTTGCGAATTACCAACAGGTGTTGCGTACCTTGACCTATGACAATTCGTCGACCACGCCTAATGCGGCCCAACGTCAAGTGACGGTGTCGGTCAATGACGGTCTCGCCAACAGCGTGAATGTCACCTCGTACATAAACGTAACCGCAGTCGCCAATACACCGGTCGTCAGCATTGCTGGTGGTGCGGTCAGCTACACCGAGAACGCTGCGGCCACGGTCATCGACAGTGCCTTGAACATTTCCGATGCCGATTCGACCAATTTGCAGAGTGCTACGATTTCGATCACCGGTGGCTTCACGCCGGGCGATACGTTGTCGGTGCCCACGAATAACGGCCTGACGATCAGCTACAACTCTTCGTCGGGTGTGATGTCGATTACGGGCATCTCCAGCTTGGCCACGTACCAGAACGTCCTGCGTACGGTCGGCTTCAGCAGTTCGAGCGAGAACCCGACCAACGCGGCGCGGACCGTACAGTTCGTCGTCAATGATGGAACCGCTGGTCCGAGCGTTGCCGTGACTCGCACCGTGAATGTCACGCCGGTAAACGATGTGGCGGTGGTCGATCTCAACGGTGGCGGAGCCGGTGTCAACTACAGTACCAGCTACACGGCGATGTCGTCGATCATTCCGATCGTGGGCAGCAGCAGCCTGACGCTCACGGACGTTGACAATACGCAGATGACCGGTGCCACGATCTCGCTGTCGAGCGTACCGAATTCGCCAAGTGAGGTGCTGGCGGCCAATGTCTCGGGTACCGCGATCACGGCGGGCTACAATGCCTCGACCGGTGTGTTGACGTTGTCCGGTACGGATACCACGGCCAACTACCAACAAGTCTTGCGTACGTTGACCTACACGAACTCGGCTGCGGTCCCAAACACGTCGACCCGCACGATCACGACGCTCGTCAATGACGGTACCGCCAACAGCGCGGCCGTGACGACCACGATCACCTACTCGCTCGCTGGCGGAGGTGGAGCGGCTCCGGTGCTCGATCTCAACGGTGCGGCCACGGCTACGCCGTACATTGTGACCTTCACCGAAGACGCTGGCTCGATTGCAATCATCGGAACCGCTGGTTCGACTGCAGCCACCTTGACCGACTCCGATAGCCCGACCATGGCTTCGGCCACGATTTCGTTGCTTAGCCCGCCGGATGGAGCTAACGAACTTCTGTCGGCCAACACCACCGGCTTCCCGGGGATCACGGCTAGTTACAACACGACGACCTTCGTGTTGACCTTGACCGGTATCGACACCGTGGCCAACTATCAATCGGTGTTGCGTACCGTGCGTTACGAGAATACTTCCAACACCCCGACGATCGTGCCGCAACGCACGATTAATTGGGTAATCAACGACGGTGCCAATAACAGCTCGACCATGGTCACCAAGGTCACGGTCGTGGCGGCGAACGACGCGCCGACAGTCGTCACAACCGGCTCAACGCTCAGCTACACCGAAGACGCCACGGCCAACATTGCCGTGACGCCGATCGATCCGGGCTTGACGATCAGTGATCCGGATTCGACCCAACTGTCGCAAGCGACGATCGCGATCACCGGCAATTACATGCCGGGTGAAGACGTGCTTACGTTTACCAACTCGGGTGGCATGAGCGCGGCTCACTTCAACTTCAATACGACCACCGGTATTGCAACGTTGACGGCGACCACCTCGATTGCCAACTTCCAGACTGCGTTGCGAAACGTGAACTACAAGAACACGAGCCACAATCCGACGCTGTCGACTCGTACGATCTCGTTCACGGCAAAGGACACGAGTGCAGCGGTCTCGCTCGCTGCGACTCGCCAGATCTCGATCACTGCCACGAACGACTTAGCGGTGTTGGATCTTAACGGCACGGCAGCGGCCGGTTTGAACAGCACCGTGGCTCATGCCTCGAGTGGTTCGCCGGTCAATGTCACCGCGTTGACCGCTTCGCTGACCGATCGCGACGACATCACCGCCTCGAAGTCGTTGACCGTCACCCTGACGGGCAACACGAACGGTGCGAACGAATCGCTGTCGGCTAACGTGACGGGTACCGGTTTGGCTGCCAACTACAACAGCTTGACCGGCGTGTTGACCATCAACGGTGTCGGTACGGTCGCCGAGTACCAACAAGTGCTGCGTACGGTGCAGTACAACAACGTGGCCCTGCCGCGTACTGCTGGCAACCGCACGGCGTCGATCGTCTTCAACGACAGCATTGGCAACAGCAACACCGCGACCAGCACGATCACGGTTGGCTCGCCGATGTTGGCCAAGGGTGGCGCGATCTCGGGTGGCATCACCAGCACGCTGACCAGTGCCCAACTGCAACCGATTGTCAACGCCGCGGTCGATCGCTGGACTGCCACGGGCTTGACCGGCGAACAGATCTCGACGCTTAAGTCGACCCAGTTCGTGGTCACCAACCTGGACGGCGCCAACGCTCTGGGCCTCACCACTCCGGGCCTGGTCCAGGTCGATGACAACGGCGCAGGCCGCGGTTGGTTCATCGATCAAACGCCGGGCGACAATTCGGAATTCCGCCAGTTCGTCTCGCTCACCGAGTTGAACGCGACCGAAGGTGCGGCGGCCGATCATTACGATCTACTCACGCTCGTGATGCACGAGTTGGGTCACGTACTCGGCCTGGATGACTTCGATGCCGACCTGCGTGACGGTGACGTGATGACCGGTGAGATGGGCGTCGGTACCCGCCGCATGCCGATCTTCGGCGAGGCGGATCCGGTGTTCCGCGACGCTTTGAACGCGGTGTTTGGTGATCTGGCCACCTCGACAACGTCAGCCGACGCTGTTGCCAAGCTGTCCACCACCACGGTTGCCGGCCTGCCGCTCGACCAAGTGTTGGCTCAAGGCTTCTTCATCAACACGCAGTCGTCATCAGCGGGTACAGCGGCAACCGATAAGTCCAAGTCTGCCGCACTCGCTCAGTTCTTCGCGCAGTTCGATGCGGACGGCGATGGAGACGCATAGACCCAGGTATGATTGCCGGGCCGCTTGCTAGCCGGTGAGGTTGCAAGCGGAGTCGAAGCGAGAAACCAACGAGGGTTTGGATGGCTTTGTAACGGCCTCCAAACCCTTTGTTGTTTCACGCAAGGCGCGCTAGGCCCGCATTTCAAGGCGAATTGCCGTGTTGGCACGGTCGGCCGAGTAAGTGTTCGCAGACGGGTTACCGTACTGCCGAGAGCGCTGCTTCGCTAAAGCATTGCCAAACGATGACCAATATCCCCAGCGGAATGCACCACCACGCAAAGTGATGCAGCTTGCCGGCCTGAAGCCAAGCGATGAGCCATCGCAAGGCGACGATTCCGACTACAAACGAGACGATGGCACCGGCGAGCAAAACGGGCAGCGACTCGGGCGGACTTGGGCCGAAGAGCAGGTCTTTGCCTTCCACTAGGCAGGCACCCGCCGTTACCGGTATTGCCAACAGAAACGAGAACGTGGCCGCTGCGTCGCGTCGTAAGCCCACGCATAGACCACCGACGATCGTCGAGCCGCTGCGCGAAATGCCCGGCAATATCGCCACTGCTTGGACTAGCCCGATGATCAGGGCTTGGCGGTAAGTCATGTGCGTGTAGTCAGTGTCGCCGGGCGTCCGTCGCGCGGTGTAAATCAACATCACGCCGGTCACCAGTAACATGCAGCCGGCTAGCAGCGGGCTCGAGAACGACTCTTTCAGTACGGGTAACCCCTTCATGAGTTCATGCAAGGTCACTCCCACGACTCCCGCCGGAATGGTTCCCACGATTACATGCCCGATTACGTGCCGGTCCGTGCTCAGCAACCGCCAGATGCGCTGCCAGTAAACGACCAAGATCGACACGAGCGTCCCCAAGTGCAGGGCGATCGTGACCGTCATCGCATCGGGCAACGCATGCGTGCCGAACTCCTTCAGCGCCGCCTGGGCAATGTTGAGATGCCCCGACGAGCTGATGGGCAAGAATTCGGCGATGCCCTGCAGAATTCCGAGCAGCACAACTTCGAGAAAGTTTTCCATGAAACGCGATCGGTTAGGGCAAGCTGACGATTGAAAGACCTCGTAAGTATAGAACAGGCGGACCAAGTCGGACGGGGTATTTTAACCACCTTGCGTTAGGGGCGACGGACGCTAACCAATGGCACCCCTTGGAATTACGTTGGATCACGACATAATGGCTGCGTGCCGCACGTTAGCCCTTCGGGGCCATCCGCTCGGCTGATTTTAGCGCCCACAGGTCGTGACTTTGCCCGCGAGTGCAGTTGCAGCGTGCGACCTGGCATGGCGAGGAATTGCCGTGGCCGAGGGCAATTGCCCTGGATTTGTCGACAGAATCGTTATTATCGAATCACCACGAGGACACTTATGTATCGGTGCTTGGGCATGGCTGCTTTGGGAATTTCCGGTCGTCAGAGCGAACTGATTGAGTTGGCATTGTCCAACGGTTTCAAGGGTCTCGACCTCGATTTGCTTGATTTTGCGGCAACGGTTAAGAGCAGCGATCTCTCCAAGGCCCGACGGTTCATCGATAGCGCGAAGCTCAAGCTCGGCAGCTTTGAATTGCCGTTTGATTGGCAAACGGACGAGGCCACCTATCGCGTCGGACTCGCGCAGCTGCCGGAGCTCGCGGCTCTCGCAGCCGAGTTGGGTTGCCGTCAGGCCGAGGCGACCGTGCTGCCCGGGAGCGACGAACGTCCGTTGCATCAGAATTTCGACTTCTATCGGCGGCGACTGCTCGAGATCGCCGGAATACTTGAGCCGCTCGGAGTGAAACTGGCTGTCGGTTTTGAGCCCGCGGTGGAGCGCCGCACCGGGTATGCGTTCGAGTTCATCTACGATTTCGATACGCTTTCGATGCTGCTGAGCATGGCTCCGTCCAAAGCACTCTGCTTCGTGATCGACTCGTGGAATATTGTCGCTGGCGGCGGCTCGCTCGAAATAATCAAGCGATTGCCCGTCGAAAAGGTGGGCGTGGTCTACTTGGCCGACGCGGTCGAAGACTTGCCTGCCAAACAGTATCCGCGGAGCAATCGATTGCTGCCGGGCGAGACCGGTTTGATCGACAATCAAGGTTTGCTCACCTGGTTGGCCGAGATTGGTTACACCGGTCCCATTTATCCCGCGCCGGAACCGGCGACGCTGGCTGGCCAACGACGGGAAGCGATCGTCAAAGCCGCGGGCGAAAAGCTCGACGCTCTGTGGAAAGCCGCCGGACTGAACGCGGCGGGAAAGTTGGCACCTGCCGCGTCCAAACCCTGATTTGATCGGCCTTGCGAAAACCGTTCCCCCGTTGGCTCTGCATCATGCGATTGCTCAGCTACAACATTCACAAAGGGATTGGCGGTCGGGATCGACGTTATCGCTTGGAGCGGATCATTGCTGCGATCGAACACGAGAATCCCGATCTGATTGGCTTGCAGGAAGTCGATCGGGGCTGCAAGCGATCGCGGCACGACGATCAGCCGCGCTTGTTGGCCGATCTGTTCGCCGCGGGGGGGCATCTGTTTCAGTTGAATGTCCGCTCGGGGGACGGCGGCTATGGAAATCTGCTCCTCTCGCGCTGGCCGATCCTCGCATCGCATCAAATCTCGCTGCGACTCGAACGAAAAAAGCCCCGTGGCGCTCAGATCGCGGTGATTGATACGACCGAGGGGCCCCTGACGCTTGCCCACACGCACCTCGGACTCGCAGAGGGGGAACGTCGCTGGCAAGTGCGGCATCTGTTGGGGCATCACTTGTTTCTAGCGGCGTGTCATGGGCCGACGATTGTCTTCGGCGATCTGAACGATTGGCGTAACACGCTGGCACCGGGGCCGTTTCGCGAGCATCAGTTCGAGGCGGTGGCCACGCCACCGTCGCGTTTTCGGTCGTTTCCCGCGTGGTTGCCGATGGGGTCGCTCGACAAAGCGTTTGTGCGTGGCGGCGTCGTCGTTCGCGAGGCGCGTGTGGTGCGATCGGTGGTCACGCGACAGGCCAGTGACCATTTGCCTTTGGTTGTTGATTTCCATCTCGAGCCGGCGAATCCGACTCACGATTCCGCCGATTAGCGACCGGCTGATGGACGGTTTCACATGCCGGACCGATTCCCGCGGCATAGCCCTCCCTTGGTCGATTCCCTGCTTGGCTGAAATAGAACAGCTATTACGTTGCCCAAGCGTCCCCCGACTGGCCCTTGTTTGGGTGCCCGATCCTCAATAGACTAACGGTTTCTCGCGAAACCATGCCCGACGCACGTCGCTCGCCGCAAACGGTTATCGCCATTGAACTTTTGCTGAATTTCTCCGCTGCTGTTTTGAGCGGGATTGACCAGCGCGACGAGGGTTACGACTGTGCCGGGTACCTGCGTGATCGGACTGCAATGGGGCGACGAAGCCAAAGGGAAAATCGTCGACCTGTTGACCGAACGACATGACGTCGTTGTCCGATATCAGGGCGGAGCCAACGCCGGTCATACGGTGGTTACCGGCGGTCAGACGTACAAGCTTTCGCTGCTGCCCAGCGGCATTCTGCGCACTTCGGTTCACTCGGTGATTACCGGCGGTGTGGTGCTCAATCCACCAAGCATTCTCGGCGAGATCGACGGTCTCCGCGAGCGTGGCGTCAACGTGGGGGGCAACCTGCTCATGAGTGACCGGGCTCATGTTATTTTTCCCTGGCATCTCGAGGAAGATCGCCTGATCGAAACTCGCAAAACGGGCGGCGAGGCAATCGGCACCACCCAGCGTGGCATCGGCCCCTGTTACAAGGACAAAGTCGGTCGCACGTTCGCCTTGCGGCTCGGTGATTTGTATCGCCGAGGTTTTCGCGATCGAGTGCGTGACATCGTCGACGAAAAGAATCAGTTCCTGGCCCTGATCGCGGGCAAGAACCCGTTCACGCCGATCGACGCTACCCAGGTCTACGATCAATATCAGGGCTACGCCGAACGACTCAAGCCGCACGTTGCCGACACGACGTCGTTCCTGCTCGACGCGCTCGAAGCTAACAAGCGGGTGTTGTTCGAGGGGGCACAAGGCGCGCTGCTCGACGTTGACCACGGCACCTATCCGTATGTGACCAGCAGCAATAGTTCGGGCGTGGGCATTCCGTCGGGCTCGGGTGTGCCGGGCCGCTATATGAATAAGATCATGGGCGTGGTCAAAGCGTACTCGACGCGCGTCGGTGGTGGTCCCTTCCCGACCGAACAAGACAACCCGATCGGACATCACCTGCGAGAACGTGGCAACGAGTACGGCACAGTGACCCGTCGGCCGCGTCGTTGCGGCTGGTTCGATGCCGTGGCCACACGTTACACGGCCCGGCTGAGCGGGGCCGACACGATTTGCGTCATGCTGCTCGATGTGCTCAGCGGCCTCGATACCCTGCAGATCTGCACCGCGTACGAGATCGACGGTCAACGGGTCAACGTCTTCCCGAGCCATGTCGATGATCTTCGCCGAGCCAAAGCCGTTTACGAATCGTTGCCCGGCTGGAAGGAAGAGATCACCGCGGTGCGCAAGTTGGCCGACCTGCCCGCGAATGCTCGCAAGTATCTCGATCGTATCGGCGAGATTTTGGGCCGACCGGTCGAAATCGTGAGCGTGGGTCCGGACCGCGAGCAAACCATTCTCAGCTGACCATCATCGCCGCTTGCTCCCCAGCGAGGAATTGGCCTGTGGCCCCCGTCGTAACGCCTGCTGCAGTGTCTTCGAGCGATCTTGCCGATCTGCCGCGCGAGCGTTGGCCGCGACACATTGCGATCATCATGGATGGTAATGGTCGTTGGGCCCAACAGCGTTCGTTACCGCGTATCGAGGGGCATCGCCGGGGCGTGAGCACGGTTCGGCGCGTGACGGAAGAATGCGCCCGACTGAAGCTCGAGCAGCTCACGCTCTATTGTCTGTCGAGCGAGAACTGGAAACGACCGCAGCACGAGCTCGACTTCCTAATGCACCTGCTCGAGCAGTATCTGATCGAGGAGCGTCAAACGCTGTTGCGGGAGAACATTCGCTTGTCGATCATCGGGCGGCGCGATGGGATACCTGACTCGGTTCAGGCAGCTATGGACGGCACCATGGAACTCACCCGCGAACATACCGGGTTGAAGTTGTGCTTGGCCGTGAACTACGGTGGCCGGATGGAAGTCACCGATGCGGTCCGCGAGATCGCTCGGCGAGCGGCCAGCGGCGCAATTGCCCCCGACGACATTGACGAACAAACCGTGAGCGAGCACCTCTACACGGCCGGTATGTCCGATCCCGACTTGTTGATTCGTACGGCGGGCGAGATGCGCGTGAGTAATTTTCTCCTCTGGCAAATCAGCTACGCCGAATTGTGGGTCAGCCCGCGCTGCTGGCCCGAGTTCGAGGAAGCCGAGTTGCATGCGGCTATTCGCTCTTTTGCCGGTCGAGATCGTCGCTACGGCGGTCTCAATTCTTAAGCGACGAACCTCGGGCAATCATGTTGCGTTGGCGTTTAATCATCGGTTCGCTCCTCATCCTGGGCGTCGGCACGCTCGCATATTACGAAACTCGGCCCGGTTATATGGGCTGGCTTGTTTTGCCGGTCTCAGTGGCGTGCGTGTATCTCGCAACCGATGAGATGATCGCGATGTTTGCGGCGCGCGGCGGGCGACCGCTGGGGTGGGTCACGCAATGCGCGAATCTCTTGATCGTGCTTGCCAACTGGTTGCCGCAGGTACGACCCGATTTCGCGCGGCACGGTACATTCGCCTGGCCAATGATCGCGTTGGCCGTCGGGGTAATTCTGGCGTTTCTGGTCGAGATGGCACGGTACGACGGCTCGGGAAAGGTCACCGAGCGATTGGCGATGGCTGTGCTTCCCCAGGCTTATGTGGGCGTGCTATTCACATTTCTGATTCAGTTGCGGCTGTTGGGGCCAGTCACCGGTATCCTCGCGATTTGCTCGTTGCTGGCTGTCGTCAAGTGCGGGGACATTGGTGCCTATACCGTGGGGCGACTGATCGGTCGAAATAAAATGGTGCCCCTTTTGAGCCCGGGTAAAACCTGGGAGGGCTTTGCGGGCGGAGTGCTCGCCGCGTGTTTCGCAGCGTGGTGCAGTTTGGCCTGGGTGCCGACTTGGTTCGCGGACGGGCAATCCGTCGAGGGCCCGGGTTGGCACTGGATGGTGTATGGACTTTTGGTCGGCACCACTGGCGTGATCGGCGATTTGGCCGAGTCGCTGCTCAAACGCGACGCCGGTGTCAAAGATTCCAGTCGTTGGCTGCCCGGCTTCGGCGGCGTGCTCGATATTCTGGATTCGATCCTGCTCGCCGCCCCGGTCGCCTACCTGGGCTGGATTTGGCCGTAAGCTGGCCTACTTCGCGTCGGTAGTCTCGCATCAAATCCGTTTCAAAGTCGTCCGAGACCGCACTACTTCGCGAGCATTACTCGGGTGCTGACGATCGCGCCACGTTCGTCGGTCGCGGTGAGAAACCAAGCGGTGGCAGCGGAGGGAGCCGCCTTGCAGCGAATCAGATCTCCCTCGATTGTCGCTTCGGTCGTTTCCCACGAGCGTTTGTTG
>JAEUIL010000174.1 GCA_016794255.1 Planctomycetaceae bacterium
CGCGGTATCGAGCAACTGTACTCGCATCAGGTCGAGGCTCTGGAACAGGCCCGCGCCGGGCGTGACACCGTCGTTGTCACCGGAACCGCCAGCGGCAAGACGCTCTGCTATCACCTGCCGATCCTCGAAGCGTGCCTCGCCGATGAACACGCCCGGGCACTGTATCTCTACCCAACCAAGGCCCTGGCCCAGGATCAGTTGAAGGGGCTGCTCGAACTGCTGGCAGGCAATGAGTCGCTCGCCAAGCAAATCATCCCCGGCGTTTACGATGGCGACACGCCCACGGCCCAGCGGCGACGCATCAAGGCCGAGGCGAATCTCGTGCTGTCGAATCCCGACATGCTGCACGCGTCGATCCTGCCCTACCATCCGAAATGGGCCCGCTTCTTTGCCAACCTCAAGTACGTCGTCATCGATGAGGCGCATACCTATCGCGGCATTCTCGGCGCGCATGTGAGCTGCGTGCTGCGGCGATTGCAACGCGTGTGTGAACATTACGACGCCCGGCCTGTGTTCATCGCCACGAGCGCCACGATCGCCAATCCCGGCGAGTTGGTCGGTCGCTTGATCGGCCGCGAACCGGCGATCGTCGACAACGACGGTGCCCCGCGCGGTCGCAAGTTCTTCGCGCTTTGGAACCCCGCGCCGTTTGGTCGCGATCGACTCGCGCAGCGCAGCGGAACCGACGACGCGGCCACGCTCATGGTCGAGGCGATGCAAATGGATGCGCAGGTCCTCGCCTTCACGCGCACTCGACAGTCGACCGAACTGCTCTATCGCTACGTGGCCGAGGAACTGACGGCCCGACACTCGCCGCTGGCCGACAAAGTTCGGGCGTATCGTGGCGGTTATTTGCCCAATGAGCGGCGTGAGATCGAGCAAGCGTTGTTCAGCGGTCAGGTGCGGGGCGCAGCGGCGACGAATGCGTTGGAGTTGGGCGTCGATATCGGCTCGCTCGACGTGGCGCTCTTGGTCGGTTATCCCGGCACGATTGCCAGCACCTGGCAACAAGCTGGCCGGAGTGGCCGGCGGCAGAGCGAAAGTCTCGCCGTGCTCATCGCGGGCAACGACCCCATTGATCACTATCTGCTGCGGCATCCCGACTACTTCTTCGCTCAGTCGCCCGAACATGCCGTGGTCGATCCCGAGAATCCGTACTTGCTCACCAAGCATCTCAAGACCGCGGCGTTCGAGTTGCCCTTGCAACGCGCTGAGGAGACACGCTTCGGTCTCATGACCCCCGCGATCGCCGAGTTGCTGCGTGATGCGGGCGAGCTGAACGAAGTGGCGGGCCGATTCTATTACTCCGGCCACGAAGCGCCCGCGCCGCAGGTGAGCTTGCGGCACATGAGCGACAACACGTTCAGCATCGTGCAGCGTCGCGCGGCCTCGGCCAGTCTCGGTGACCCGCCGCCCGTGGGGCGTGCCGGACCACGTCCGTTCGGCAAAGCGCCGAGTCCCGACTACGAAGTGATCGCCACGGTCGACGCGATCAGCGCGCCCGAGTTGATCTACCCCGAGGCGGTGTACCTGCACCAGGCGCAGACTTATTTCGTCCGCGAACTCGATCTCGATGGCAAAGTGGCGTATGTCGAACGACGCGAGATGGACTATTACACGCAGGCGGTCTTGGAGAGCCAAGTGAAAGTCACCGCGCCGCGCGCCGAGCGGACCGCGATCGTCGATTGCCAATTGGGTTACGGCACGGCCGATGTCACGTGGCAAACCGTGGCCTTTAAGAAGATCAAATTCAACACGCGCGAGAACTTGGGCTTGGGGCCGGTCACGATTCCTGCGCAGACGCTGGCCACGACCGCCTCGTGGCTCATCCCCAACGACACGATCGCCGGGCAGATGAAACTCGCCGGGCATCGCACCAGCGAAGGACTCGTGGGCCTGCGCAACTTGGCGATCGTCGCGCTGCCAATGCTGGCGATGTGCGACCCGCGCGATATCAGCGGAGTGGTCGACAGTCAAAATTTTGGCCGCAGCGCGCTGATTATCTATGATCGTTACCCCGGCGGGCTCGGCTATTGCCAACGGGGCTTCGAGTATATGGAACGGTTGCTCGCGTTTTGTCAGCAGATGGTGGCCGAGTGCCCGTGCGAAGATGGCTGTCCGAGTTGCGTCGGCCTGCCCAACCTGCGCCCCGCGATCCACAGCGATCCCGATCTCACCCGCGGCTACCCGATGCCCGACAAGGCCGCGACCATTCGGTTGTTGGAGATCGTGCTCGGTTCAACGCGTTCCGCCGACAACGTCGACGCCCCCTTAAAACGTTGCGGCTGATCGTCTGCCCATCGAGAGACCCCCGCAGCTCGCTTGCGGTTTCGCGCCTAACTTGAAATCACCCGATGCTCGACGACGCCTTACGACAACGGCTAGAGCAACTCAATCGGCGACCATTGCCCGAGTTGCCGTCTGCTGCGCCGTTGTCGACGCGGTCGATCGTCGAGCCAGTAGCAGCAAGCGCGAGCACGCCGATTCCGCGTCCGCATCTGCCCGTGTTGCCGGTCGGTGAAGATGTGTCGCTCACGACCGTCGTGCCCGGCGAGGTCGTGTCGACTTCGCCGGGTAAGTTCTACGCGATCCGCAAACCGCTCGCGGAACTCGGACCGCGGTTGTCGCCCGAGGCGCTGGCGACCATCGCCGCCGAACATGCCGATCAACCGTCGGTCACGTCCCCCGCAGATGCCGAGGCGTTTGCAGCCGCGTTTCCCCGGCGAGTCATGTTGCTCGACATCGAAACCTGCGGCTTTGCCGGGTCGACGATCTTTCTCGTCGGCTTGATTCACGCTCACGGCGGCGAGTGGATCCTTGAGCAACTGTTGGCGCGTGACTACGCCGAAGAACCCGCCATGCTTCAGGCCGTGTGGGATCGTGCGACCGAGAGCGACGTGCTGCTCACGTTCAACGGCAAGAGTTTCGATTGGCCGATGATTCACGATCGCAGCACGGTGCATCGTCGCGGGCTCGCCGATCGTCCCACGCCGCGGCATCTCGATGTACTCCACATGGCACGGCGACGGTGGCGCGACGTGCTACCCAATTGCAAGCTGCAAACGCTCGAACGGTACATCTGCGCTCGCCGCCGCTCGGCCGATCTTCCCAGCGCCCAAGTGCCGCAGGAATATCATCACTTCGTCCGAACCGGCGACGCGCGGCGGATGGCCGATATTTTGTTGCACAACGCGTTGGACTTGGTCACGTTGTTCGAGCTGACGTTACGATTAATGAAGACCACGTGACTATTCGTCTTCGGCCGACTCATCCTGTTGCCGCTGTCCCACGCGGCGCTCGGTGAGTTCGATTGCCTTGAGCATCGCTCGGGCCTTGTTGAGCGTCTCTTGATATTCGCTCTCGGGCACGCTGTCGGCCACGATCCCCGCACCGGCCTGCACATAGGCTTGATCGCCTTGAATGACGACCGTCCGCAGCGCGATGCACGTGTCCATGTTGCCGGTGAAGTCGACATATCCGACCGCGCCGGCATACGGGCCCCGGCGGTGCGGCTCGAGTTCGTCGATGATTTCCATCGCCCGCACCTTGGGCGCCCCGGACACCGTGCCCGCCGGGAGACACGCCTTGAGCGCGTCAAACGCATCCTTGCCGGGCGCCAGCTCGCCGGTGACATTCGACGTGATGTGCATAACGTGACTGTACCGCTCGACGACCATCACGTCGGCCAATTCCACCGACCCATACCGGGCCACGCGTCCCACATCGTTCCGACCGAGATCAACGAGCATCACGTGCTCGGCAATCTCTTTCGGATCGGCGAGCAACTCTTTCTCGAGCGCCGCATCTTCCTCAGGAGTCCGACCGCGCTTGCGGGTCCCCGCCAACGGTCGCACCGTGACTTTGTTGTCGACGACGCGAACCATGATCTCGGGCGATGAGCCGACCAGCGTCACCTCGGGCATCCGCAGGTAGAACATGAACGGGCTGGGGTTCACGACCCGCAGGGTCCGGTAGAGCTCGAACGGCGGCGCTTTGAGCGTGGTCTGCAGTCGTTGGCTGAGCACGACCTGAAAAATGTCACCGGCGCGGATGTATTCGAGACACTTTTCCACCGCCGCCTCGAATGCCTTCGGCGTGAAATTCGAGGTGTACGGATGCGTCGGATCGCCCAAGACGTCAATGTCGGTCGCATGCAGCGAACAGTCGGGCGTTTCAAGCCGCGCGACGAGTTGATCGACATGGGCACACGCCTCTTCGTAGGCCAGGTGCAACGCATCGCGACCATGTTCGATCGGCTTGGTGCCCTGCGGCGGCGAACCTTCGATTTGATCGAGTCGAGCCATAGCCACGACCGTGATCGTCTTCGTGGCATGATCGAAGATGATCATCGTATCGAAGAACGAGAAAGACAAGTCGGGCAGCCGACGATCATCCGTCGGCGCGTTCGGCAGGTTCTCGACATAGCGGACGGTGTCGTAGCCGGCATAGCCCACTGCCCCGCCGCAAAACGGTGGCAATCCCGGGACGACGGCCGCGCGGAGCCGTTCGAGCTGCTGCTGCAAATCGACGAGCGGATCGTCCGAGTCGTACTCCTCGCGTTCGGCACCGCTGGTGATCGAGACGCGCTTGCCCCGCGTTTCCAGATGCAAGAACGGCCCGGCGGTCAAAAAGCTGTGGCGTCCAATGCGCTCGCCGCCGACGACACTTTCAAACAACATCGCGCTCGCACCATGATCGAGCTTGTGAAACGCCGTGACAGGCGTGAGCAGATCGCCGGCCAACCGGCGGTAGACCGGCACCAGCTGCACACCCTTGGCCAGTTGGCAGAACGTTTCGAAGTCGGGAAAGTGTCGCATTCATCCATCCTGTTCTATCGTTGGGCACGCGTCTCGCATGCCTTGAGCGGCCACGGCATTCGAGCAAGCCCTGGGCTCGTGTCGTGAATCCCCGCAGATGTTTCAAGCGGTGAAAACATCGATTAGGCAACCTTCAGGCACGCGGGACACATGCCCAACGGGATTCGCCAGCTTAGCGGTCGGCGTCGCATAGCTGCAAGACACGAACCGGCTCGCGAGGTTCGCCGGCACACCGATCGTATCTCTCAGTGAATCAACAGCTTGCAGCCGGGGACGCGACTCCAGGTTGGATTGACACCCCAGGGGGCATCGCTAGAATTCCGTTGGCTTTTACTATCTCCTTGCTTGATCAGGCCGACTCATGAAGTGCCAGAAGTGCGAGAAAGCGGCCACGTTCCATATCACGGAACTGGTCAAAGGCTCGAAGGCGCAAGAGGTCCACCTCTGCGAGGAGCATGCCCGTGAGTATTTGGCGGGGAGCGACCAATCAGACGCTGGCGAGCCGATGAGCTTGGGCAACGACCTGGCTCAAACGCTTGGTGTCGGACAGACGGCCGAGGAACTGCAACGCCTGGATCAACGGGCCTGTCCGATTTGCGGCATCACGTTCTACGAGTTCCGCAATCAGGGCCGGCTTGGTTGCCCGCACGATTATGTCTGCTTTGAGAATGAACTCGAGCCGTTGATCGTCAATGTCCACGGCGAGACAGCCCACACGGGCAAGCACCCTCGCCGGTTCCAAGGGGGCACCGATCAGCAGACCGATCTGATCAAAATGCGCCGGGAACTCAAGGAAGCGATTCAGAAAGAACAGTACGAAGAGGCCTCGAAGCTGCGCGACAAAATTCGCCAGCTCGAATCGCACTCACGGCCCAACACCTAAACCAACTTGGTCCCCACCGACGGACCGACACACGACCGAGACGAGAAACCAAGTCCGTGGATATTAATACGCTGGTAAGTACTCGCGGTGAATGGCTGCGCGGCGTCGGACCCGAGTCCGACATCGTGATGAGCAGCCGCATCCGCTTGGCGCGCAATCTGGCGGATTTTCCGTTCATCTCGAAGTGTACGCCGCAAGATCGCACTGAGATTGAAAAGACGCTGCGCGAGCGGATTCTCAAAGTGCGCAGCGAGTTTCCCGAGGGAGCGACGGTCGACTATCTCGATGTCAGTCGGCTGGAAAAGATCGACCGGCAGTTCTTGGTCGAGCGTCATCTCATCAGCCGCGAGCATGCCGACAGTGACGGCGCGCGGGGCGTCGCGATTGATCAGAAAGAACAAATCAGCCTGATGATCAACGAGGAGGATCACCTCCGCGTGCAGGTCGTGCATAGCGGGTTGGATCTCGCCGCCGCCTGGGAGCGGATCAATCGCGTCGATGACATGATCGAAGCGCAGGTGACCTACGCCTATCACGAGCGGCTCGGCTATTTGACCGCGTGCCCCACGAATGTCGGCACCGGCATGCGAGTGAGCGTGATGCTGCACCTGCCGGCGCTCGCCATCACGCGGCAGATCGACAAGCTGTTCCGCTCGTTGCAGAAGATCAGTCTCGCCGTGCGTGGATTGTACGGCGAAGGTTCGCAGGCGATGGGTGACTTTTATCAGATCAGCAATCAAATCACGCTCGGCCGCAAGGAAGAAGACCTAGTTAAGCAGGTAGGCGACGTCGTGCCGACGATCATCGAGTACGAACGGAAAGCGCGGCAGTTTCTGATCGACGAGAGCCGCGAGACGTTGCACGACCGAGTCAGTCGCGCGTACGGCATTTTACGCACGGCTCAGACGATCAGCAGCGAAGAGACCATGCACCTGCTCAGCAGCGTGCGGATGGGCGTGAATCTGGGATTGATCAAGGACGTCGACATCCCCGGCTTGAATCAACTATTCATCGACACGCAGCCGGCCCATTTGCAAAAGCTTTCGGGCAGCGAGCTCGACACATCGGATCGCAACATCGAGCGGGCCCGGTATCTCCGCCGCGTGCTCAATAAGCCGGACGGCGAGAAGAACTAACGGCGATTGCGTAGAAAAGCCCGAGCCAACCGCGAACTTTGGTTCACGTTTGACTCGGGCTTAAATCGTTTGCTACTTCTGCGACGCGATGGTGTTTTTGGCGTGACAGCTTAGTGACCTTCGCCGTGGTCGCCCAATTGATCGGCCAAGTACAGTTGAATGCCGATCGACTTGATCACGCTCAACTGCGTCTCGAGCCAATCGACGTGCTCTTCCGACTCCGTCAGAATCGGATCGACCAGGTCCCGGGTGCCGTGATCGCCGAGTTGAATGCACAGTTGCACCAGCTCGTTGTATGCCTTCACGCCGCCGGACTCGAGCGCCAGGTCGACCTTGAACTGCTCTTCGACATTCGAGCCAGCCTTGATCACGCCATAGCGAGCAATCTCGGGCACGCCGTCGAGGAACAGAATGCGATCGATGATCTTCTCGGCATGCTTCATCTCGCCGATCGACTCGACATAGTGCTTCTTGGCGAGCTTGTCGTAGCCCCAGTTCTTGCACATTTTCGACTGAATGAAGTATTGGTTGATCGCCGTCAACTCGATGGTGAGGGCGTCGTTGAGTTTGTCGATGATTTGCTGCTGACCTTGCATGAGTCGAACTCCTCTCAAAATGTGCGAAACGCGGCGGGGCATCCCTTGCCAACTGTGAGGATTCTAGAAACCTGCTCCGCGCTGGTCTAGGAGAAAAAGGGGCCTGTGGCTCGGGAAATGGCGAGAAAGCGGCTGTTGCGTGTGAATCTCAACAGCCACGGCATGTGAACTGAGATTCATTCCGCGCGTGAGGTGTAACCCTCGGGATTGACCACGTGTGGCGGGCGCTGGCCCTGCAGCGCGTCGACCACTTGCCGTGTCGCTCGGGTGCGCAAATCGACGAGCGACTCGACCGACATAAAGGCCGCATGGGGTGTCACGATCACCCGCGGGTCGTTCATCGGCGGCTGCTTCAAATCGGTCGGCTCCTGTTGCTGCACATCAAGCGCCGCACCGGCGAGTTGCCCTTGTTGCAAAGCCGTGGCCAAGGCCGCTTCGTCGACCAAAGCACCGCGTGACGTGTTGATCAAAAACGCCGCGGGCTTCATGCGTGCGAATTGGGCCGCACCCATCAGGTGCTGCGTCTCGGGCGTGGCTGGCACATGGAGCGAGATAAAGTCACTCTGACCGAGCACCTCGTCGAACGAGCACCATTCGACGCCCGGCACCGACTTCGGCGTTCGACCACACGCCACGACGCGCATGCCGAGTGCCGCGGCTTTGGTTGCCAAACACTGGCCAATCTGCCCCAGACCGACGATCCCCAGCGTCTTGCCCTTGATGCGCCACAAGGGCAGGCCGGCCTTGAGATTATAACGGCCATGTTTCGTCGCGCCGTGATAAAAGGCCACCTTGCGAGCCAGCGCAAAGATCAACGCCAGCGCGTGCTCGGCAACTTCGTCCAAACAATAATCAGGCACGTTGACCACGATCACCGCGCGGGTCGACGCGTGAGCGACGTCGATGTTGTCGAGCCCGATTCCGAGGCGACTGATGACCCGTAGTTGATCGCTGGCGTCGATCACCGGTCGCGTCACCCGCGCCCAGCAGGTCATGATGGCGTCGACGTTGTGGGCCAACTCGATCAGCGTCGGCTCATGGCCGTCGGGAGCGACAATCAACTCGGCGTTCACTTCGGCCAAGATGGCCCGTTCGATATCGAGATCGGGCCAGGCGTAGTCAGTCAGCAGGACACGGGGCATGGCGGGGGAAGGGTGAGTAAGTGAGTAGGTGAGTTAGTGCGAGCAATTTAATGCAGGACGTGACGATTGCACAGGACCGATGACTGTGTGCGGAGGCAAACAACCGCTGCAATTGCTACAACCGATCGTTGGCAAGTTTGGCCGGACATGCGAGCAACCGCGTCCTAAGTTTGAGCGGTGGAAACTCCGCGCGACGGACTCGGAGAGGTTGTACCTACTTAACAAGCGATGAGACCGATGATCCTGCAACTGCTCAAGCAGCAAACGTCGAATCTGTTGGTGCTCGGCAGTCTAGCCGGCTTGGCCTTGTGGGGCCACGAGACCGACTGGACCTTCAGCGTGCGCGCAACCAATGCGGCGGAGACAGCGGTCGGACCGACTCGCAAGTCTGCGGCGGCGAACTCTGCGGCTGAGACGAATTCCGTTGAAAAATCGCACGACGATGCAAGCGACAACCGGCTCGCGCTGCCGGTGCAAACCGAACAACAGCTTCGCCAAACCGGCATTGTCGTCGGCCGACCCGAACAACGGGCGATGCACGAGGAAATCTCGGCCCATGCCCTGGTGACGTATATGCAAACCCGCACTGCGCAGCTCTCGGCCCGCGTGCCGGGTGCCGTGTGGAGTGTGCATTGCGAAGTCGGCGACTGGGTCAAAGAAGACGACGTGCTCGCGATCCTCGACGCCGCCGAGGTCGGCCAAGCCAAGGCGAACTTCTTACAGTCGCTTGTCGCGGCCGACGTGGCCGAGGCGACATTCAATCGTCTGAAATCGATCGGCGATGCGGTCCCCGAGAATCGCGTGCTGGAAGTCGAGGCGCTGTTTCGCCGCGCTGTGGTCGAACGGTTCAACGCCCAGCAAGCGCTCATCAACTTGGGCCTGCCTATCCAAGCCGAAGCATTGATTGGCTTGAGCGATGTCGAACGTGCTCGACGGGTGCAGTTCTTGGGACTACCGGATCGTGTCACTCGCGGGCTCGATCCGCGTTCGACGACCGCGAACCTGCTGCCCATCGTGGCTCCCTTCGACGGCGAGGTGATTCGTCGCGATTTGGTCGTAGGCGAGATTGTCTCACCGAATCACTCCGAGTTGGCCGTAGCCGACGTGAGCCGGATGTGGTTGCGACTAAGCATTAGCAAAGAAGATGCATTGCGCGCGAATGAGGGACAAAAGGTGACCTTCTCCGCCGCTGGACTGCATGTGCCCATCGAAAGTGAAATCTCGTGGATCAGCACCGAAGCCGATCCAAAGACGCGGACCGTCGAGGCGTTGGCCGTGGTCGACAATCCGGTGCTGGATGTCGACGACGATAACGGGCAGCGATTGCTCAAAGCCAACATGTTCGGCATCGCCAAGATTCGCGTCAGCGAGCGTCCCACGGCAATAGTCGTGCCTCAGAAGGCGGTTCACTGGACCGGCAGCGAGCACGTGTTGTTCGTAGCTCACCCGCCGGTAGACGTCGATCCGCAAATTACCAGTGGCTGGACCTTCGAGACTCGCACGGTGCGCACTGGGGCTCACACCGCTGGCATGATCGAGATTGTCGACGGGCTGGTGAGCGAGGACACGATCGTGGTCGAAGGCGGCCGGATGCTGCAGAGCGAGTTGCAACGTCGTGCGGCGATCAAGGTTTCACGCAAGTAAGTTCTTAGTTCTTGGTGATTAGTGCTTGGTCAATAAGAAGCAAATCACCCTAACTCGCCAGCACATTGTCAAAGAACCAAGCACTAAGCACCAAGAACCAAACACTCCCTTCCCCCATGCTCCGCTCCATCATCTCAACGTCGCTCAATCACCGCATCGCCGTCATGGCGTGTGTCGTGCTGCTGTTTGTGACGGGCTATTTCGCGCTCACGACGCTGAACGTCGACGCCTTTCCCGACACGACGCCGGTGCAAGTGCAAATCAACACCGTCGCACCGTCGCTGGTGCCGGAAGAAGTCGAGCGGCTGATCACATTTCCCGTCGAGTTGTCGTTGGGCGGGATGCCCGGTCTGTCGCAACTGCGATCGATCAGTCAGTTCGGCTTGTCGCAGGTGGTCGTGACGTTCGATGATGGCACCGACATCTACTTCGCCCGACAGCTGATCAACGAACGCTTGCTGGCGGTCGAAATTCCCCCCGGAATCGCGCGCCCCGAGATGGGACCAGTATCGACCGGTCTCGGCGAGGTGTTTCACTATCTGCTGATGCCCGGCGAGCACAAAGGGGCCGATCTCACCGAGCTGCGCACCACACAAGACTGGGTCGTCAAACCCGAGTTGCGCAAAGTGCGTGGCACGGCCGAGGTCAACTCCTGGGGCGGCTTGAAGAAGCAGTATCAAGTGCTGCTCGACCCCAACTCGCTGGTGAAGTACGACCTGACGATGCAGCAGGTTCTGGCGGCGGTGAAGGCTAACAACCTGAACGTGGGTGGCGGCAACTTGAATCGTGGCGGCGAGATGCTGCTCGTTCATGGCGTCGGACGCACGGTCAATCTCGACCAGTTGCGACGTATCGTCATCACCGCGAAGAACGGCGTGCCGATTCACCTTGAGGATGTGGCCGAAGTCGCCATCGGACACGAAATCCGCCGCGGTGCGATCACTGCCAACGGCGCGGGCGAAGTCGTGCTCGGCCTCGGCTTCATGCGCATGGGCGAGAACAGCTACACCGTGACGCGCGACTTGGCGGAGAATTTCGACAAGAACATCGATCGTCTACCGGCGGGCACCGAAGCCGTGGCGGTTTACGACCGTACCGAGCTCGTCGATCAAGTGATCGCCACCGTGCGAAAGAACCTTTGCGAGGGTGCCCTGCTCGTCGTCGCGGTGCTGTTCATCTTCTTGGGCAATCTCCGCGCGGGTTTGATTGTCGCCGCGGCGATTCCGCTCTCGATGTTGTTCGCCTTTTGCGGCATGGCCAAGGCGGGCATCGCGGGCAGCCTGCTCAGCCTCGGTGCGCTCGACTTCGGTCTCGTGGTCGACGGCTCGGTCGTGATGATCGAGAACGTCGTGCGACGCATTGCTCACGGCGACCGCAATCGCAGCCGCATCGAAGTGCTGCGCGAGGCATGTGTCGAGGTGAGTCGGCCGAGCTTGTTCGGCGTGCTGATCATCATGATCGTGTACTTGCCGATCCTGACGCTCGAAGGGGTCGAAGGCAAACTCTTCCGGCCGATGGCCCTGACGGTGATCTTTGCCCTCGCCGGGTCACTCGTCTTGTCGCTGACCGTGATTCCGGTCTTGGCCAGTTACATTCTGCCCAAGCAGATGACCGAACGCGAACCGTGGTTGGTGCGGATGTTGTCGAAGCTCTACGAGCCGATCCTGACGCTGGCTCTGGCACGACCGCATTGGGTGCTAACCGCCGCGGCTTGTGCCCTGATCATGACTCTGGCGACGGCATTCCAGCTTGGTTCCGAATTCGTGCCGCGACTTTCTGAAGGCTCGATCGTGATCGGCGTCACTCGCGCACCGGGCACGAGTCTCGAAGAATCGGTCCGCATCAATACCTGCATGGAACGGGCCTTGCTCGACAACTTCCCGGACGAAGTGACTCAAGTCTGGAGTCGACAAGGCGCTCCCGAAGTGGCCACCGACCCTGGCACGATCGAGTCGACAGACATTTTCCTGTCGCTCTCACCCCGTTCCAAATGGACCAAAGCGAAGACGCAAGATGAGCTTGTCGTGCTCATGCAACGCGAGATGCAGAAGTTTCGCGGCCAAACAATCTGGTTCACGCAGCCGATCGAAATGCGGATCAACGAGATGCTCTCCGGCGCGCGATCCGATGTGGCCGTCAAGCTCTTCGGGCCTGACCTCGACATGTTGATCGCCAAGGGGCGCGAGATCGAAAACGTGTTGCGCTCCATTCCGGGTGTGGCGGATCTGACCTTCGAGCAGATCAAGGGCCAGCCGCTGTTGCGGATCAAGGTCGATCAGGACGAAATCGCCCGTTATGGCATCACGGCCGAGGCGGTGCTCGACGTGGTGGAGTCGGTCGGCGGTAAGCCGGTCGGCGAAGTCGTCGAGGATCAACTCCGCTTTCCGCTCATGATCCGTCTGCCGGCCGATCTGCGTCGGGGGCCTGAAGACCTGGCGATGATCACGCTGGCCACGGCGACCGGAGAGCGGATCCCGCTGTCACGCGTGGCAGATATTCAAGAGACGCACGGCGCTCGCTGCATCTCCCGTGAATGGGGTGAACGACGCGCCATTGTGCAGTGCAACATTCGTGGCCGCGATATGGGCAGCTTCGTGAAGGAAGCCCAAGAACGCGTCGCGGCCGCTGTGGCGTTGCCGTCGGCGTCGTATCGGCTCGTCTGGGGTGGTCAATTCGAGAACCTGCAACGCGCCTCGGGCCGACTCAAGTTGGTCGTCCCCATGGCGATGATCTTGATCATCGGCGTGCTGTATCTCACGTTCCACAACGTGTTTGATTCGCTGCTCGTGTTCACCAGCGTGCCCTTTGCGTGCATCGGCGGGGTGCTGGCCTTGGTGCTGCGTGAGATGCCGTTCTCGATCTCGGCCGCGGTCGGCTTCATCGCCCTGTCGGGCATCTCGGTGCTCAACAGCCTCGTGCTCGTCGAGTTCATTCGGCACCTGCGTCATGAGGGGAAAGCACTTCGCGACGCGATCGCCGAGTCGGGCCTGACCCGGTTGCGGCCGGTGCTGATGACGGCGTCGGTGGCGAGTCTGGGCTTTGTGCCGATGGCGCTCAGTAGCGGCATGGGGGCCGAGGTGCAACGTCCGCTGGCCTCGGTGGTTATCGGCGGCGTGTTGAGCAGCACGCTGATGACGCTCGTGGTGCTGCCGACGCTTTATCTCGTCGCAAGCGAGTTGCGTGACTCGCAAATCTCGCTGGTGCAACGGCTCCTCAAACGTTTGCGTCGTTCGGCATGGTGGCCCAAGCGGGGCGAGTCGCTCGGTAGCGGCAGCTTGGTGCCGCAGTAGCGAGCGCGGGACGGGGCGAAAACGCCCGCGAAGGGCCAACCCCAACGCTACGGCAAACGTCGTGCACACAGCGTTCGGGTTCGCGCCGCGGTCA
>JAEUIL010000229.1 GCA_016794255.1 Planctomycetaceae bacterium
ATTTCGATCCCAACACCGGCCGCTTTCAAGAACGGGTCGAGCGACTCATCCGTCGCGATGGCGATCTGGAACAAGTGCTCCGTCGGCACATTGGCCAGCAAGATAGCGAGCTGTGCAAGACCCTCGTGCAACACGTCGGTCAACAGAGCCCGTTGTTTAAGCTGCTCAGCCCGAGCGAGTCGGACGGCCTGCTCAAGTCGCTCGGCTCGACGGTCGCCGTGCAGCTCAAAGAGCAAAGCGACACCGTGCTCAAGCAGTTTTCGCTCGATAACAAAGACGGCGCTCTGTGCCGCATGGTCGGCGAATTGACCGCCAAGCAGGGGCAGTTCACCGATCAAATGAAGGTCAAGATCGACGCCGTGGTCAAAGAGTTTTCGCTCGACGAAGAGAACTCGGCCCTCAGCCGGTTGGTCAAGAACGTCACCACCGCGCAGCGCACCATCAGCGCCGAGTTCTCGCTCGACAACGATCAATCGGCCTTGTCGCGGCTCAAGCGGATCGTGGAAAAGACCGACGAAGCCATTCGCGGCAATCTCACGCTCGACAACGAGCAGTCGGCCTTGTTCCGCCTCAAACGCGAGCTGATCGACACGCTGCAAACGCACAGCGAGAGTGCCCAGAAGTTTCAAGAAGAGGTCAAGCAAACCCTCTCGGCGATCGTCGCCCGACGTGAAGAGGCCGACAAGTCGACACGCCACGGCATGCAGTTTGAAGAGGCGGTCTGCGAGTTTCTCGATCGACACGTGCAGCCCGCTGGCGATGTTTCGACCCGCACCGGCAACACCACGGGCGAGATTCGCAACTGCAAGGTCGGTGACGCCGTCATCACGCTCGGCCCCGACAGCGCCGCTCCCGGTGCGAAAATTGTCATCGAAGCGAAAGAGGACCGCAGCTATGACACGGCTCGGGCGCGAACCGAGATCGAAACCGCCCGCAAGAATCGCAGCTCGCAGGTGGGCCTGTTCGTGTTCTCGAAGAAGACCACACTGGCGACGATGGAGCCGGTCACGCGGCTGGGGAACGATGTGCTCGTCGTGTGGGATGCCGAGGACGCTACGACCGACGTGTTTCTGCGCGTCGCTCTGACGCTGGCCAAGGCGCTCTGCATTCGCGAGGCCAGCGCTCGTGAGGCGCAAGAAGTCGACTTCACCGAACTCGACGCGGCAGTGCTCGAAATCGAGAAACGGGCCAACGATCTCGACAAGGTCAACGGCTGGAGCGAAACGATTCGTACGAACGCCGACAAGATCATCGACCATGTGCGGATCGCCCGCAACGCGCTCGATCGGCAACTGAAGTCGTTGCGCGAACACCTGACCGATTTGCGACAAACGCTCAACACGAGCGACACCGCCGGCGGAGCGTCGTGATGTCGAACCGGATCGTGTATCACAACGGCCGACTGGTGCCCGAGGCCGACGCCCGGGTCTCGATTTACGACTCGTCGTTGGTCATGGGGGACATGGCCTACGAGGTGACGCGGACATTCCACCATCGGCCGTTCCGCTTGCGCGAGCACATCGATCGGCTGCAACACACGCTGTCGGTGCTGCGGATTCCGCTGCCCATGTCGCCTTCGCAGTTCGAGCAAGCGACGCTCGACACGCTGTCCGAGAATCTGCCGACCGAGGCGAAAGACGTCGATTGGAACATTATCCACAACGTCTCACGCGGGCCGGCAAGCGGTTTCGCCGAGGCGTTTGCTCCCGAAGAGCGTCGGCCCACGGTGCTCATAAGTTGCTATCCGCTCACGCAGCGACTGGCCCATTTGGCACCGGCGTTCGAGACCGGTGTCGATCTCGTCGTGCCGCCGCAACGAGCGATTCCGCGGGAGTTGCTCGACCCGACGATCAAGACCCGCAGCCGTTGGTACTTTCAGGCCGCGAATCAACAGGCGAATGATCTGTTGCCCGGCGCCACGGCGGTGCTCGTCGATCCCGACGGGTATTTGACCGAAGGGACGAGCGCCAATGTGTTCCTGGTGCGCGATGGCGAGTTGTTCACGCCCGAGCATCGGCATGTGCTGTCGGGAGTTACCCGTGGCCTCGTGATTGAGCTGGCATTGAAAGCCGGCCTGCGCGTGCATGAAATGAACCTGACGCTCGACGATGCCCGCGGTGCCGAGGAGATCTTTCTTACCAGCACAAGCATGGGCGCGTTGCACGCCCGGAGTTTCGATCGGATCGCGATCGGCGACGGCCAGTTGGGGCCGGTGACGCTGCAAGTGCGCCGCGCGATCGAGGCTGAGGTGGGTGTCGAGTTCGCGGCGCAGGCTCAGCTGTACGCGTCGCGCACATCACGCGGAGCGTGATGGATACTCTTTTTACTCGACAGCCGCGAGTTCTTCGTCGTGTTGCAGTGTAGTGACACCACGACGGGCGTCGCGCCATTGACGCATGGCCCGCACATACTCGCGGCCGCGCTGCAAACTGCGGAACAGCGTGCGGCTACCAAGCCGCGGCGGAGCCATAATCAAACGGCCGCGCGGATAGTCGTGCGTGTTCCATTTGCCCGTGGCTTCGGTGATCGGCCCCCAGAAGTCGACCGATTGCACGGTGCGTTCGTCGTGGAAGGTTTTGAGCAATTTGTAAAACAAGATCTGGCCCGGTGTGAGTCGGCTGAAACCGTCGTCGTAGCCGATCTTGGGAGCGAAGTAGACGCCTTTAGCCGCGAGCCCAAAGCTAAACGCGATCGGCCAATCCTGGTGCTCGACGATGCTGACGTGCAGATGCCCCCACTCCGACATTTGCTCGGCCAAGCGACAAAAGTACGCGAACTTGCCGGGTGTGCCAAGCACGCTCGAACCGGCAGCCCCTTTCCAACTGCGGTGCTCGATCTCGAAGCACTTTTGCAGCAGCGGTGCGATCTCGCCCGCGGGACTGTTCTGTGCGATCGCGAAACGCATGCCCCCTTCGGAATCGATACGTTTGATCGCTTTGCGCATGTGGCGACGATGATTGCCTGACCAAAAGGCTTCGTATTGCTGCCAGTCGTCGATCGTGATGCAGCCAAACCGATAGTCCTCATGCTCGGCGAGGCTCCAATTCCGACCCGCGGCTAGCGTGCGCAGCTGTTGCCACCGCGGAGCTTCAAACGCGACCGACTCGAGATGCAAGATCGGCCAACCGATTTGCTCTAAGGTGCCGATCAATTGCTCGAGCGCGCCGCATGAGTACGCATCGTCAGTGCAGAGGAGGTCGCCGCTGATCGACCAGGGATCGGTGGGCAACTTGCCGCAGGGCACGAACTTGGCGAGCGTGCTGCCGACGAGTGGCAGGGCGGCGAGGAACCGCGAGCCATCGGCGATCACCACCACGGCCAGCCGCGCGTCGGGCGCAAAGTGTTCGTGCCACTGAGCGATCGACTCGGCGCGGGCGAGCGGCGTCGTGACGGCGCTCTGCAACCACAGTTCGTCCCACTGACGGGCAGCGGCGCGCAGTTCGGCACATGAGCGGAGAACGATGGTCTGCAATCGGGCCACGGCGCGATACCTGCGGGCTGTTTTTTGAGCGAACAAAACGACGGAGACAGTTCGGGTGCTTAACTCTAGGTCACGACTCTTTCCGGCTCAGACCTTGTTGTGTTTTTGCCACCGAACGTCGTCAGGACGTTGCCGTTTCACCTCATCGTGGCGAGTTCGCGACGCTCGCAAGCCACCGCCAGCGACCCACCTAACCACATCGCAAGTCGTTGCACCAAATACACTTACATAACGCACACGCAAACCCAGGCAGGGGTGCATCGCGGGGACTTGGCACTTCGGTTGCGAAACAAGGCTCTACGGAGGTGGTCGCGCGGCGATCGCCAGTCCGTCACCGGAGTCTCCACCATGAGCACCTTCGTCCCGACCATGAGCAGTGGCGCCGAACCAACTCGCAGCCCGTTCGACACCTCCGAGCGTTTCGAGACGCCCGTGATCGTCACGTCGGCGCGATCGGTGGCTCCGATCGCGAAACCACATACTTGGAACGGTGTCGAGCGGCGGCGATTCCCGCGACCGGTCGAAGTGACTAAGCCCGCGTTGCCGCTCGAACCAGACGGCAATCTCACGTGGTTCTATCAAGCGACGAAACGCTTGCTCGACGTAGTCGGCGCGGCGGCGTTGCTCGCGATCCTCTCGCCGCTGTTGCTCGCGGTGTATGCGGCGTTGTACATCACGACGCGTGGTCGGCCTTTGTTTGTACAGGACCGCGTGGGTTACTGCGGCCGGACATTCCGCATGTTCAAGTTCCGCACGATGCACCTCGATGCCGATCGCCGGCAACACGAGATTCGCAACGAGCAAACAGGCCCGGTGTTCAAGAACCGCCGCGATCCGCGCGTCACGCCGCTCGGTCGCTGGCTCCGTTCGACGAGCATCGACGAGATGCCGCAGCTGTTCAACGTGTTGCTCGGCGAGATGTCGCTGGTCGGTCCGCGGCCACCGGTCATGAAAGAAGTCGTCGAGTACGAAGCGTGGCACATGCAACGGCTACGCGTGAAGCCCGGCCTGACGTGTCTATGGCAAGTCAGCGGACGCTGCGAGATCGGCTTTCACGACTGGGTCCGGATGGATATCTGGTACATCGAGCATCAGAGCTTGCTCGTCGACTTGATGCTGCTGCTCCGCACGCCCTGGAGCGTCTTGAGTCGCCGCGGCGCGTATTGAACGACAAGTGCTTATTGCTTAACTGCCCAATCGCGCCACATCTGCCGCAAGGCGGTGGTGAATTGACCCGCGATGCGGGGCGAATCGCAAAACGGCGCTTGCTGCATCTGCCGACGCACAACCGGCCGCAGTTCGGCGAGCCGGCGCGAATCGGCGACCAACGTGGTGGCTTTCTTCACAAAATCGTCGGCGTCCGTCGCCACCAGTTGAGTGCAACCGGCTTGCGTGAGCACCGACAGCGACTGCCGGCCCGCCATCGTTTCGCCGGGTAACGTCACGACCGGCACGCCCATCAGCAGGGCCAAGATCGTCGTCGTGCCGCCAGTGTAGGGCAACGTGTCGAGCGCCACATCGACACGACCATACGCGGCCAGCATCTCGGGCAAGCGCGAATGTCCCTCGAAGTCGAGCCGGCTGCGATCGATGCCCTGTTCGGCAAACCAACCCAACAGTCGTTCTTGCACGGCCGGCTCGTTGAGTGCGCGAAACTTCAAGAACATCCGCGACCGTGGCACCGCATTCAGCACACGACTCCACAAGGCAATCACGCTGGGATTAATCTTCGACGTGTTGTTGAAGCTACCAAAGGTCACGTAGCCGTTTTGGATCGACGGCGGCGGGGCGAGCGGCGGCAACTCGGTGGGCAACCGATACGACGAGATCACGTCCGGCATGCGATAGATTCGCTCGGCGAAATGCTGATCGTAGCCCTCGGGCGTCATGCACCGATCGGAGAACAAATAGTCGATCGCCGAGATGCCCGTCGTGCTGGGATAGCCCATCCACGTGGCCTGTACCGGAGCCGGTTTACGGGCAAAGGCCAGCAGGCGGCCGCCCGACGTGTGCCCGGCCAGGTCGATCAGAATGTCGATTTGATCGCGGCGAATCACATCGGCCAGTTCGTCATCATCGAGCGTTTCGACATCACGCCACAACACGGTCTTGGCCCGCAGTTGCTCGCTCAGTTCGTCGCGCACACTGCGCGTCGCATAGCAGGCCAACTCAAGCTGGGCCGGATCGAGATGCGCAAACGTATCTTGGAGCAGATAACCGATCGGATGGTGACGCAGATCGGCCGAGACAAACCCAACGCGCAACCTGCGATCGGGTTCGGGCCGGTTGGTGTGCCGCGGTTGCCGCTCGACCCAGGGACGCGCGTGCCAATTGAAATAGTTGCGGTGTAACTCGGCCAGTTTGGCGAGCGTGATGTCCGGCACGTACAAGTGACAAAACAACTGGTTGCTGTGCGCGACCACGTATTGCGGATCGACCTCCAGGGCGCGATTGAAGCTGTGTATCGCTTCGCTCGGCATTCCCTGGGCCATCACGCAGGTGCCGATCTTGTTGAGCGTTTCCGCGCTGTTCGGCTCAATGGCGAGCGCGCGATCGTACCACTCTCGTGCCTGGGAGAACTCGCCGCGATTGAAGTTGATCAACCCCAGACCTTGCATCGAACCGGTATCGTTCGGCTGCAAGTGCAACACACGGCGATACAGCGCCTCGGCCTCGTCGAACTGCCGCCGACGACCTAGCAGCAGCGCCAGATTCGTGATCGCCCCGGGAAAATTCGGCTGGTACTCGAGTGCTCGGCGAAACGAACGCTCGGCGTCGTCGTGTCGTTGCAGCTTCAATTGACCCGACCCGAGGTTGTTCCACGCTTCGGCATGAGCCGGGTTGAGATCGATGGCTCGTTGGCAGGCGTCGACAGCCGCGGCGAATTGTCGTTGCTGAAAACGAATCGCGCCGAGGTTGCTCCAAGCGGCCGACGAGCGCGGATCAAACTGCGCGACCAACTCGAACAATGTCCCGGCACCTACGAGCTGACCGGCGTTGTAGCGCTTCAGTGCGAGCCGGGCGAGATTTTCGAGCGGTGCCGCGTAAGTCGGTCGCAAACGTGCGGCTGTCACATAGTCGTCGATCGCCTCGGCCTCACGCCCAAGTGCTTCGAGACTCAAGCCGCGATTGTTACGCGCCTCGGGATAATCGGGCCGCAAGGTTAAGGCTGCGTCGAGCAACGGCAGCGATTCGACGGCGCGATTCGTCTGCTGCAATAGCAGCGCCAGATTGTTGCGGGCTTCGACCTGATTCGGATCAAGTTCCAGTGCCCGGCGGAACATCGCCTCAGCCCGATCGTTTTGCTGGAGCGAGCGCAGCGCCTCGGCCAAGTTCGCGTAGTACACGCCAATGCCATCGACCAGCGCGATCGCCCGTTCGATCAGTTCGACGGCCTCTTTCGGCTTACCGACCTGATACGCCAACACCCCGAGCAGATGCCAGACATCCGAATGCTGCGGAACCTGCGAAAGAATCTGACGATAAACCGTCTCGGCTTCGGGAAGTCGCCCTGCCTGATGATCGGCGATCGCCTGATTCAGCATCTCTCCGATCGTTGCCATGTCACACGCTGCCGCCAGACCCAAGTTGATCTCGTTGACGAGTAGCCTAACACAGTTTCGTCGCTCGGCTAGCTGCGTGATGAGGTAAACTCACCAGCAAAGTCACCTTGCCACAGGCGGCGAATCGTGATCGCGAACTGATCGGCGAACCGTGCCGCATCACAAAACGGCGACTGCAACATCCGCGTGCGCAGACCCTTTCGCAACTCGGCAAGCCGAGGCAGGTCATACGCCAGCGCGACGACACGATCGACATAATCTTCCGCGTCGGTCGCAATCAGTTCGTCCGCGCCAATTGCTCCCAACACCGACAACGACTGCCGCGAGGCCATCGTTTCGCCGGGCAAGGTCACGACGGGCACACCCATCAGCAGGGCAAGCATCGTCGTCGTGCCACCACTGTAGGGAAATGTATCGAGCGCGACATCGATACGATTGTATTCGGCGAGCATTTCGTCGATCGGGGTATCCCCGAGGAACTCGATCCGCCGGCGCGAGACACCCGCCTCGGCGAACCAATCTGCGAACCGCTCCTGCGTGGACGGCTCGTCGAGTCCGCGGAACTTGAGGACCAACCGCGCCAGCGGCAGCCGTTCGAGCACGTCGCTCCACAGCCGCACAACGCGTCGATTCAGCTTGGCGGGATTGTTGAAGCTGCCGAACGTGATCGACTGCGGACTCACGGCAGGCAACGGCCCGACCGGCGGTAACGATTGCGGCGGAAAATAGACCGCCCCCACCTCAGGTAGTCGGACCACTTTTTCGATATACCACTGTTCCGCACCTCGCGGCGTCATGCGTTCATCGGTGAGCAAATAATCAATCGCCGACACGCCGGTCGTGCCGGGATACGCGAGCCAGGTCGCCTGCACGGGCGCGGGCCGCCGAGCGAACATCAGCAAACGGTTGCCCGAGGTGTGGCCCGAGAGGTCGAACAAAATGTCGATCTGATCCGCACGCACTTGCTCGGCCAGAGTGGCATCGTCGAGCGTGTCGACATCGCGCCACAGAGCCACGCTCTGCCGCAGTCGCTGTTGCGTGTCGCACTTGGAGACGCGATTTGAATACGCGATCGGCGTGAACTGCGTCCGATCGAGACCGTCGAGCAACCGTAATAGCAAGAACCCGATCGGATGATGCCGCAGATCGCCTGAGACAAACCCGAGCCGCAAGGCTCGCTGCGGATCACGCACGCGGGAATGCTCGCGTTGTTGGCCGCGCAACGGTTGCACGTGGCGACGGTCGAACTCGCGGTGCAACTCGAGCAACCGCTCGGGCGTCGACTCGGGCAGATACAGTTGACTGAACAGATAGTTGCTATGACACGCGGCGTGCGTCGGATCGAGTTGCAACGCTTGCTCGAAGACTTGACCGGCCCTGTCCGGTTGACCTCGGTGCAACAGGTTCACGCCCTGGTCGAGCAGCTCGCCCAACTGCTTGAGCTTTGCTTGCTTGACACCGTCGAGCGTGGCTTTCGCCTCGACCGTGCGACCTTGCCGCAGCCACAATTGCGCCAGCGCCACGCGGGCCGACTCCAGATCGGGGCGACGTGCGAGGACTTGTTGCAACGTAGCCTCGGCAGCGTCGTCGTGACCGGTGCGCATTTGTAACGTCGCGAGATTGACCAAGGCGTCGACCGCGTCGGGCTGAATCGCCAAGGCTCGTTGCAAACAGCGCTCGGCCTCGGCGCAGCGACCTTGATGCAAATGCAGCGAACCCCAATTGTTCCAAGCATCGACACACCGCGGATCGAGTTGCACAGCTCGTTCGCAAGCGTGGTTCGCCTCGTCGGGCCGCTGCGCCTCGACGAGCACCGCCGCGTAGTTGCTCCAGGTCAGGGGCGAGTTCGGCTGCAATTCGACGATCGCCGCAAACGTGTCAACCACCTCGGCCGTGCGTTTCTGTTGACGCAAAGTGACAGCGAGTTGCTCGAGGTTCTGCCGCGGAGCGAGAAAGTCGGCCCGCAGTTTCGCCGCGGTCACGAAGGCTTGCCGCGCGGCGGCGAGGTCGCCCGACTGTTGCAGAATCAGACCACGATTGTTGTGCGACTCGGCGTGTTGCGGCCGCAGTGCCACGGTTCGATCGGCAGCCGCTCGAGCCTCGTCGAGCCGCCCGGTGGCTTGCAGCAGCAGCGCGAAATTGCTGTGGGCGTCGGCCAAGTTCGGATCGAGCTCGATGGCCCGGCGAAAGGCCTTTTCGGCCCGCTGCATGTCGTTCTGCACGCGATACGCTTCGCCGAGATTGCCGAAGTACGCCGCGGCCCGATCGTACAGGCCAATCGCACGTCGAATATAGTCGACGGCCATCGCCGGACGTCCGACCTGATACGCCACCACACCCAGCAGGTGCCACAAGTCGGGGTGGTTAGGGTCCTCGGCCAAGAGTTGGCGATAGCTGCGCTCCGCGTCGTGCAGCCGGCCCGACTGATGATGAACAACCGCCTCTTGAATACGATTCGGATCGAGCGGCATGATTCTGCCCGGTGAGCTGCGACGCGGAACGGAACGACGCTTTATCGTAACGAGTGCCGCGGCGAGTGAGTATCACCGTGGGGACGAGATGCAATCCGCCGCACGCCGGAGTCCCGCCGAACGACAACCTCAAACGGCAGCAAATAAGTCCAACCTCGCGACCCCTCGTTTCGGCATGTAGAATGCTTTCGCTTCCGCTTAACGCGGACACAGCAACCTGCCGCGAATATCCGCCCCGTCAACTTCTCACCCCACAAGGTCACGCCATGCTTCGCTTGTTCGCTTCCTCCCTAATGTTCCTCGCATTCACCGCTTCCCGAGCTCCACTCGCAGCGCAAGAGCTGTCGGCTGAAGAAAAGTCGGCCGGTTTTGTAAGTCTGTTCAATGGTAAGGATTTCACGGGCTGGCGGTTCGTGAGCAAAGGCGAAGACGCCAAGGAGGCGCCGAACTGGCTCGTCAAAGATGGCGTCATTCACTTAACCGGCGGTGGCTCGCCGCATCTCGCCAGTGACAAGGAGTACGGCAACTTCGAGATGCGGTTTGAATGGCGGGCGCTCAAAGAGAAATACAACAGCGGCTTCTACATTCGCAGCGGCGTTAAGCTCGGTAGCAATCAAATCAATCTGGCCAAGGGTGCCGAGGGGACGCTGATGTATGGCAAGAGCAAAGGTGGCGTGGGCGTGCCGAATTTGCAGAAACCGGCAGGCGAGTGGAACGACTGGCGCGTTGTGGTCGAGGGTGACAAAGCGACGTTCTACTGCAACGGCCAAAAGGCGTGGGACGCGACCGGCTTGGTCCCCGAGAAAGGTTATGTCGGACTGCAAGCTGAAGGAGCGGCGCTTGAGTTCCGCAACCTGCGGATCCGCGAGTTGAAGTAGAAAGACGGGGAACTTAAGACAGAATCATGGGGTACAAAATCATGATGAACGGCCTCAACCGATGCATTACCCCCATTGCCTGAATCCGTTGATCGTTTTTCATGATTTTATTCCCTCGTGATTTTGTCTAAGTCCCGGCTTGCACCAATGCCGTTGACCAACCCCGCCGGTCATCGATAATTGGCAGTTTGCTGTCGTCTGCCCCATCGTGCCCTTAGGCTGCATGTGAAACTGTACCGAGACTTGAACGCGCTGCCCGACTCGCTCCGTGCGGGAGCGGCCTCGATCGGGAACTTTGACGGCGTGCATCGCGGTCATGCCCGGATCGTCGAGCGGCTCGTGGCCCAGGCTCGCGCGGTGGGTGGTCCGGCAATCGTCTTCACGTTCGATCCGCATCCGGTGCGTTTACTGCGACCGGAACAGGCCCCGCCGCCGCTGACCTGGACTGATCGCAAAGTCGCGTTGCTTGCCGAGCTTGGCGTGGACGGCGTGCTGGCGTATCCCACCGATCTCAATCTGCTCGGCCTCTCGGCCACGACTTTCTTTCAACGCATCGTCTGCGAGCAACTACGGGCCAAGGCCTTGGTCGAGGGCCCCAACTTTTACTTCGGTCAAAATCGCGAAGGGAACGTCGACCTCTTACGCCAACTATGCCGAGCGAACGGCGTGGTGATCGAGATCGTCGAGCCGCTCGAAGTCGATGGCCTGCTGGTCTCGAGCAGCCGGGTCCGCGAAGCGATTGCCGCCGGACGCATCGACGAAGCTCGCGAGTGTCTGACGCGACCGTATCGCATTCGTGGGATGGTGACTCACGGCGCCGCACGCGGGGCGAAGCTCGGCTTTCCCACCGCGAATCTCGAGGCGGTCGACACCCTCGTTCCCGGCGCGGGCGTCTATGCCGGACGAGCGATTTGGCGCGGCAATACGTGGCCCGCGGCGATTCACATCGGCCCGATCCCGACGTTCGGCGTCCACGCACCCAAGATCGAAGTTCATCTCCTTGGCTTCTCGGGCACTTTGTACGGCGAGGCGTTGGAAGTAGACTTAGTGACCCGCCTGCGTGGCGTGCAACCGTTTGCCAATGTTGAAGCATTGAAGACGCAGTTGGCGAAGGATGTTGAGGCGACGCGGCGGCTGGCGGGAATAGGGGAGGAAGGTGAGTAAGTGGGAAGACGGTGCTTGGTTCTTAGTGCTTTGTTAAGAGCCAATCACGCTCGTCGCCCGTACACATCGCCTCACGTACATCTTCTCTCCCAACCAAGCACCAAGCACGAAGCACCTCGCACCAAACTCCCCCACTTACTCACTTACTCACCCTGACTTCCCCATGCCCATCAACTGGTCCGCTTTCGCCGAGATCGTCGCCGCGCATCAACGCTTCTTACTCGTGAGCCACATTCGGCCTGACGCGGATGCGCTCGGCAGCGAGTTGGGAATGTGCGCCGTTCTTGAGTCGCTCGGCAAGCATGTGCGGATCGTCAACGGCCAAGGGACACCGCCAAACCTCAAGTTCCTCGATCCGCGGGGGAAGATTCAGGCGATCAATATCGACGTGCAACCGGCCGACCTGGACGATGTTGAAGTACTGATCGTGCTCGACACGAGTGCCTGGGCGCAACTGGGCGCGATGGGCGACGTGATTCGCACGACCAAAGCTCGCAAGCTGATCGTCGATCACCACGTGAGTCAGGACGACCTGGGTGCCGAACTGTTCAAGGACACCACGGCCGAGGCGACCGGGCGACTCGTCACCGATTTCGCTCGATTCATGAACGTGAAGCTAACGCCGGAAATCGCCACGCCGTTGTTCGCCGCGGTGGCGACCGACACCGGCTGGTTTCGGTTCGCCTCGACCAGCGGGGGCACCTATCGCTGTGGTGGCGAGTTACTCGACGGCGGCGCGGTACCCGCGGACATCTACCGACAGTTGTACGAACAAGACTCGCTCGCCCGGGTGCATCTCATCGGTCGGGTCCTGTGCCGTGCCACCCCCGAGCTCGACGGCCGGTTGATTTACACCCACGTCACCCGGGCCGACTTTGCCGAACTCGGCGCCCTGCCCAGCGACACCGAGGACATCATCAACATGACGTTGCAGGTCGGCGGCACCCAGGTGGCGGCAATCTTCGTGGAATTGCTCGCCGGTGGGGTGAAAGTCAGCTTGCGGAGCCGCTCGGCCGTGAATTGCAGTCAATTGGCTGAAAAATTCGGTGGCGGCGGGCACAAGGCGGCGGCGGGGCTCACCCTGCACGAGCCGCTGGAGGTGGTCCAGGCAAAAATCCTTGACGCTCTCCGGGCCGCGATGGTTTAATAAATCCTACAGGATGACGGTCTACTCGCGGGCGGTCTTCCTTCCCGCCTCCTTAAGTCCCACCTGCACGCCAACTTTTCTCAATCATTCGCCTGGTCGGACAAGCCTCATCCCCTGGGGCTTGTCCTGCCGGTGCTCTGGTCACACCACCTCGTTTCGCTCTCGAGGACATTTCAATGGACGACATGAAGATTGGCCCGGTTCAGGGCAAAGCCGAATCACAGCGCTCTGCCGTGGCTGCCAAGTCCGCCGCATCCGCTCCGCCTGAGCCGCGCCGCGATTTTCTCACCAAAGCGGCAGCAGTCGTCACCGGCGGTGCGATCACGGCCTGTCCCGTGGCTGCCGGTGTGGCGGTGATCATCGATCCGCTGATGCGCACCAGCGGCGAGGCCAAGTTCGTCCGCGTCGCAGCGAGCGAAGCAGTCCCTAACGACGGCGTGCCGCGTCAGTTCCCCGTGATCGTCGAGTCGCGGGATGATGCGTGGACCCGGTATGTCAACGAGGCGATCGGTGCCGTCATCATGCGACGTGACCCGTCGAGCGGCAAAGTGATTGCTTGGACAGCCACGTGTCCCCACGCAGGCTGCTTTGTCGGTTATCAATCGGACAAGAAGCAGTTCTTCTGCCCGTGTCACAACAGCGCGTTCGACATGGACGGCAAAGTTCTCTCGGGTCCGCCGCCGCGCGACCTCGACGCCCTTGAAGTCGAAGAAAAAGATGGCTCGATCTTGGTCAAGTTCCAGGAATTCATCGTCGGCGTGCACGACAAGGTCGTAAAGACGTAATCTCGCCGCTCGAATCCTGACAATCCTCAACTCAATCTCTCACGTCTTGGCACCCGCCGCTTCACTTATGATCAGTTCCATCATCGACTGGATTGACGATCGCACCGGCATCAAAGGGCTCATGCACGAGGCCCTATTCGAACGCATTCCGGGCGGCGCTCGCTGGCGCTATGTGTGGGGCAGCACGTTGATGTTCGCGTTCTTCGTGCAGGCAGTGACCGGCATCTGCTTGTGGATGTCGTACGCTCCCAGCGGTCAAACAGCGTGGGAAAGCGTGTACTACATCCAGCACGAAATGTACGGCGGCTGGCTGCTCCGCGGCATTCACCATTTCATGGCCCAAACGATGGTCGTGCTGCTGGCACTGCATCTGATGCAGGTCGTGATCGACGGCGCGTACCGGGCTCCTCGTGAGTTCAACTTCTGGATCGGCTTGGTGCTGATGAAGATCACGCTCGGCTTGTCGCTCACCGGTTACCTGCTTCCTTGGGATCAAAAGGGCTATTGGGCCACGCGCGTCGCCACGAACCTCGCGGGTATCGTCCCCATCGTGGGTCCCTCGATTCAAAAGCTCGTCGTCGGCGGGCCTGACTATGGTCACTTCACGTTGACCCGATTCTTTGCCTTGCATGTGGGTGTGTTGCCCGCGTTGCTCGCCATGCTCGTGGTCCCGCACTTGCTGCTGCTGCGTAAGCACGGGCTGCACGCCAAGCAACCGCTCCGCCGTCCCGAGGGCTATTTCTGGCCCGAGCAGGTGCTCAAAGATGCGGTCGCGTGTCTGGCCGTGCTGTGCGTGGTGCTGTTCCTCGTGTTTCAACCGGCGATCATGGGAACGCCCGTCGGCGATCACCCGGGCGACGTGCTCGGTGCCCATCTCGACGCCCCGGCCGATCGCGCCAACGAATACTCCGCCGCTCGGCCCGAGTGGTACTTCTTGTTCTTGTTCCAATTCCTCAAGTTGTTCGAAGGGATGGGTGCAACCGGCGAGTTGATCGGAGCCATCATCGCCCCCGGGGCCATCATGGGCGTGCTGTTTCTGATGCCGATCATCGGCAACTGGAACCTCGGCCATCGGTTCAACGTGTTGTTCACATTCGTGCTGCTTATCGGTGCGGGCTTGCTGACGTTCCAAGCACTTTGGGACGACCGCCAAGCGTCGATTGCCGCCAGCGACTCGGCCCTGCTCAAACCGTTGGCCAAGTTCGCCGACCCGAGTTCGGACAAGTTCAAGCAATCGCAAGCGTTCCTGGCAGCGGTCGACGAGGCCGGTGAGAACGCGCATCGCGCGATCGAGTTGGCCCGTGCTCCGCGGGGCATTCCGAACACCGGTTTGCTCTCGGTGCTGAACGAAGATCCAAAGACGCAAGGTCCGCGGCTGTTCCGTCGCTATTGCGGCAGTTGTCATGCCCACTTCGATCCAGCCACGGGTAAAGGCGTTGCCCTACAACCGTCAGCGCCTGTCGACGCAAACGGAAACCCCCTTCCGAATCCAGAGCCTTATGCCGCTCCCAATCTATATCGCTTCGCTAGCCGTGAGTGGATCGCAGGCGTGCTCGATCCCGAGTTGGTAACTTCGGTCCACTATTTTGGCGCGACGAAGCACAAAGACGGCGAGATGGCCGCCTTTGTGAAGGGCGATCTGAAACCGCAGGAGTTCGCCGCCGATATCAAGTTGGCCGTGATCGCGCTCTCGGCCGAAGCCGGTTTGCCGGCTCAACGTCAACTCGACCTTGAAGACGCGAGCAAGATCAAGGAAGGGCAAGCCAAGCTCAAGTCGCTCGGCTGTGTCGATTGTCACAAGTTCCAGGGCGATGGCGAACTGGGAACCTATCCCGACCTGACCGGTTACGGTTCGTACGAATGGCTCAAGGGGATGATCGCCAATCCCGAACATCCGCGGTTCTATCCCGAAGGCAACGATCGGATGCCAAAGTTTGCCGACTCGGACAAGGCCGAGGACAACACGCTCAGCGCCCAGAATCTTGATCTGATCGTGCGTTGGTTGCGTGGCGAATGGTACGAAGCCACGGGCCACTAGTCCTGTTCGGACCGCAAACTCCCGCCAGTACGCAGCTCGCTTGCGGTTTCGCGCCTAGTTCGCGGGCAAATCCCGGTCTACAATGACCGATTGCCCCGCACTACCGTCCGCGAGTTTGTCCCTGCATGGCCGCCAATCAAACGATCACGTATCTGACCCGTCGCTTTCGCGAAGTGGGCATCCAGCCCAAGACGATGCACGGGCAGAATTTCTTGATCGATCTCAATCTGCTGCGGATGCTCGCCGATCGCCCACAGCTCGACAAGCGTGACGTGGTGCTCGAGGTCGGTACCGGTACGGGGTCGCTCACGGCCCACTTGGCCGAACGAGCCGCGCATGTCATCACGGTCGAAATCGATCGCCAGATGCATCAACTGGCG